>JAYSZC010000868.1:0-3010 GCA_043738235.1 Lewinellaceae bacterium
CTTCGCACTATTTTGTCGGGCATTTGCCAACAGCCCCTCCAACTGTGTAGTCATCTTTTTTCCTGTTACCTTTCGGGCCTTTTTCAGCATCCATCCATAATATCCTTCTGATGAAATTTTTACCAATCCTGCTTTTACCGCTGAGCATGCTGCTCAGTGGAAGCCTTTGCGCCCAGATCAATTTTACCAAACACACTGATCTGCTTACCCCGGTGAACCATTACAGCGGTGTTGCCATCGCGGTGGTGGATGTCAACGGCGACGGTCTGGACGACATCGTCCGCCTGAACCAGGGCAAAAACCTTTCCATATCCTATCAAACTGCTCCTAATCAACCCTTTACAGTGCAAATGCTGGACCCTGTGTCCAATGTAAGCCAGTGGGGCATGTGCGTTGCCGATGTGGACAACAACGGCATTTGTGATATTTTATCAGGTGGGCGTTACGATGGCATCAAATTTATCACAGCCAATGCGGACGGTTCGGCTTTCAATACGTACACGATGACTGCGCCGCAAACCTTTGTGCAGGGCGTCAATTTTTTCGATGTCAACAACGACGGCCTGCTCGATGCTTTTGTGTGCCACGACGACGGCGTTTCCCGTATTTTCGGGAACAACGGCGACGGAGCCTTTACATTTCAACTCGACTGGATCGACCTCACGACATTCCCTATGTCCGACAACTCCGGTAACTACGGCTCTGTCTGGAGTGATGTGAACAACGACGGACTGACAGACCTGTATATTGCAAAATGCCGCCAGGGCGTGACCGACCCGACCGACCCGCGCCGGATCAACCAGTTGTTTTTGAATAACGGAGACGGTACCTACACCCAGGACGTCGATAACCAATCCGGACTGCGCATCGGTGCGCAAAGCTGGACGGCCGATTTCGGCGACATCGACAATGACGGCGATTTCGATTGTTTTGTTACCAACCACGATGTGACCTGCCAATTGCTGGAAAATGACGGATCAGGGCACTTTACCGATATTTCGCCAGCGGCAAATATCGCATACACGATTCAGGCAACAGCCGTACAGGGCGTTTTTCGCGATTTTGATAATGATGGTTACGTAGATATTCTGGTAGCAGGCACGAAGCATTATCTGCTTAAAAACAATGGAGACAAAACCTTTACGGTAGAAAACAATCCTTTTGATAACCAGGATATGGAATCCTTTGCCATCGGCGACCTGAACAACGACGGTTTCCAGGATGTGTACGGCGGTTATGCGGAAATTTACACTTCGCCAAGCGACATCCCGGATGCCTTGTGGCTGAACACCGGCAATGACAACCATTTTTTCGGACTCAACCTGCGCGGGGTGCAAAGCAACCGCAACGGCGTAGGGGCCAAAATTTATCTGTACAGCGCTTTGGGTACCCAGGTGCGGGAAGTACGTTCCGGCGAAAGCTACGGCATTATGAATTCCATGCAGATCCATTTTGGCATGGGTCAGGAAACGCAAATCGACTCGGTGGTGGTAAACTGGCCTTCCGGCGCCCATGACGTGTTGACGCAACCCGCAGTGAATCAATATATTACTTTGTTTGAAGGCGGCTGTCAGGCACTGCCGGTTGTCATTACCGCGGCGGGTAACACTACTTTTTGCAGTGGGGAGAGCGTGATCATCGACGCCCCGGCGGGCTTTATATACAAATGGAACACGGGTGACACGACACAGTCGGTCATCGCCACCACGACGGACAACTACAAAGTGACGGTCACCAACACAGAAGGTTGTTCTTCGGTTTCCAATGTTATACGCGTTATCGTTGACCCGGTGGAAACACCCAGCCTGAGCATAGCCGGAGACACTGTTTTTTGCTTAGGCGGTTCCGTTCAACTGAATTCTTCTCCGGCTGCTTCTTATTTGTGGAGCAATGGAGAAACAACACAAAGCATCCTGGCTTATGAATCGGGCGTTTATACTGTAACTACACAGGGACTCTGCGGCTACTTCAGCGCTGCCCCTGTCTCCGTCCAGGCGTTGGTCGGGGCAGCGCCGACGGTTATAGGCGATACGATTGCCGTCGATGGCAGCGCTACCCTGAGCGCTGGCGGGACGAACCTGAGCTGGTACGCCAACGAAGGCGACAATACGCCGATTTTTACCGGTGAAATTTTTGAAACGCCGAACCTCGGCGTAACCACCACTTACTGGGTTTCCGGCACTACCACTTTTGATACGCCCAATGCGTTTGTAGGTATGGTCGACCACGAAGGCGCTGTAAGCAGCGACATCAATTACAATGGAAGTCTCATTTTTGACTGTTTTTCACCGTTCAGATTGCATAGTACAAAGGTGTATACCAACAAGGCAGGCAAAAGAAAAATCGACCTCCTCGACAGCGACGGACAGGTAATACAGTCCGCAACCGTTGATTTACTGGTCGGTACCACCATTATCGATCTTGATTTTGATATTCCGGTGGGCAATGACTTTGAGCTGACCACCGATGCAGCCATCAACGAGAGTGCTCTTGGCAGCAGCGGCCCGCAACTCTACCGCAGTAACCAGGGCATTACTTTCCCCTATTTCATCGATGACGTAGTGAGTATCAAGAACTCCAGTTTCGGGCTCCAGCGTTATTACTATTTCTTCAATTGGGAAGTTGATTTTTACGGCTACGAATGCAGCAGCGAACAAATTCCGGTAACTGCAGTGGTCGATTCGAGCATCGTCGGCGCAGCAGTTCCAGGTTGGGCCGGCGCATTGCGCATGTATCCCAACCCCACCACTGCGGCTTTAACGACCGAAATGGACGAATTTATCGGCGGCAGCCTGCAAATGACCGTAAAAAACGCTCAGGGCAGCACTTTGCAAACCCGTCAACTGGAATTACCAGCCGGTCATGCCGTGTTCCAAACCAACCTGGCCTCCTATCCAAAAGGGATTTATTGGCTGGATCTGGCAACGGAAAGGGGGGGTGTGCAGCGGAAAGTGGTGGTGCAGTAGTTAGTTATCAGTTATCGGTTATTAGTTATCAGTGTAAAAACGCT
>JAYSZC010000869.1:0-3009 GCA_043738235.1 Lewinellaceae bacterium
TGGTATTGCACGCCTTTTTCAAAAATGTCAATTTGAGAGGCTGTCAGATGTGGTTTCAGGCCGTGCGCACCGAAGGCGCCGATGCCTACGGCGAGCGCTCCCAGGATTGCAGCGAGTTGTAAAAACTTTTTATCACTAAATTTCATAACCTAAAATATTGAAAGTCAGTTATTTGTGTTTAATTCGTGCAATGGCCTGTTGAAAAAAGTGCCGAAAAATCGGCTATTTCGCCACTAAAATCTCTTCTATGACTCATTTTTTTTCGCGCAGACCCAGGGCGCTTGTATTAGTTGCGACTGTACTGGCGGTTGTACTGGTACTTTATTTCTCCATTTCAGCCAAAACAGGCATCTGGCATGCGGTACCTTCCCACACGGCTTTGGTAATGGAATTCAACAGCCTAAGAAAGGTTGAACGAATGACGGAAAAAATGACGGATTCGGGCTGGAAAGACCTGTTTCAAACGGATATTTTTGAAAAATGCCGGCAGGATGCCGACTTGTTGCAGGACTTGTTCAGCGCACAGCCCATCGTCGGAAATGCCTGCGAAAAAGGGCGGATGCTCAGCGCCTTTTCATTGAATGACGCCGACAGTCTGCACGCGCTTTTTGTTTTGGAACTGGAAGTTCCTTTTGACCTGAACTACGCTTTGCAGGAAAACACCAAAACACAAAAGTATTTTCCCGCAACTTTTCACAAACATACGCTTTATACGGTCTGGTTTTCCAAAGACGAACATATGGTGGTTTGCCAGGTGGACAAACTGTTGCTGTTTTCCCGTTTTTCGTATTTACTGGAAGAAGCCATTACCCAAACGGAAAAAAGCAGTTCCTGGTGGGCTAACCGCAAGTATATCAATGAATTAAACCCGGATGCTGCACTGCGTCTTTTTTTGCAGCCGGAAGCCCTGGCACAAATTTTACCTAATAAAATAAACCCCGAAGCAGCTGAACTGCCCGATCTGATCAGCCGGAACATCGAATGGCTGGGTATCGCCTGGGATGGATTGCGCGTGCAGGCGCTGGCGGAAACAAAAGGTTTTCTAGGCCAGATGGCTACCTGGGGCGCCGCGCCACAGGGAAGCATTTTTTCCGTACTCCCCAACCACACGGCGCTGCTGGCATGGGTGGGCCTTGACAAAGTGAATGTTTTTTCGGCAGCGCTGGATGACAGCCAAACAGGCGATTTTAATACTTATATCGCCCCCTGGCTGGGTAATGATGTGGCATTTGCCATTACAGAGCCGCGTTCCCCCGGATTTCAGGAAGATCAACTCTTGTTTTTGCAGGTGGAGGATAAGGCGCTGGCCACACAGACCTTGCGCGCTTATGGCGCCCGGCAAGGCGCCCTGCGACAGGAGACTTACCAAACATTCGAGGTATTCGAATTTTTAAGCCCTTCGGCTATTGCGCCGCTTCTGAACGGACAACAGGCTTTCCGAAACCCGGTTTGCACCATGCTGGACGATTACGTCGTATTTGCGGCAACGCGCTCTGCCCTGGAAGTCTGTATCGATAAGTACATTGTAAATCAGACCTTGGTGAATTCGCCCGACTGTGTTCAACTCCTGGGCCAACTTCCCCAAGGCGGCAAAGGTTATGTCATGCTGAATGCTCAATTTTTTATTTTACTCAGCCAAAATATTCTCAACGATATTTCCTTCAAAAACAACCAGGCAGATTTGAATAAACTGGTCCGAACCGGTTTTAGCGGCGCCGTACTAAGCACTTCCGATGCAGGTAAAATGTCTGTACAATGGGCCACCCAGGCGCCTTCCACGCAGGTTTCACAGACCGGCATTCTCTGGAAAACGCCCCTTACGGCGGCGGTAAACACAGCGCCTTCCCTGGTACCAACCGAGTCGGGCGCATTTATCCTGGTGCAGGATGTGGACCACCAGTTGTACTGCCTCAACGAAAGCGGCGCCATACTTTGGCGGCGGCAAATGGAAGGCCCCTTGCTTTCCTCCGTACAAGGGGTGCGCAGCGAGCATCGATCTGACCTGCAATTTGCGTTCAATACGGCCAATCACATCTGGCTGCTGGATGAAAAAGGGCAGGATGTCGGTCGTTTTCCGCTGGAGTTGCGTTCCCGGGCCGGCAATGGAATTATCGCCATTGATTTTGATAAAAATTTGAAATTCAACTACTTCGTTGCTTGTGCCAACGGAAATTTATACGGTTTTGACCACACGGGCAGTGCGCTTCCCGGCTGGAATCCCAACAGTGGGGTAGGGGTAGTTGCACATCCTGTTCGCCATTTTCAGTTTGAAGGAAAAGATTTTTTAGTAGCCCTGAACGCCGCTTCACACCTGCATGTTTTTGGCCGGAATGGTCAGGCCCGGTTTCCTCCGGTGGCTTTGAGCGGTCGTTTTGCCAGTCCGCCACAAGTAGATGCCAATGCCCGTTCACCGCGTATGGTGTGTTTCAATACACTTGGTAAAACCTTTGTTTGTAATGTGGAAGGAACTGTTTTTTCCCTGCAATTAGGCAAGGGAAAACAGAAAAGCCTCGGTGTCCTGGCTCCTATTTCGGGAGACAGCCGCCTGGATTATGCCATTTTACAGGATAACAAACTTGTTGCCAGCGCATACAAGGGCAACACCATACAAACCGTGTTTTCTACCCAACTACCCGGGAAACAGGATACGATTTTTGAAATTGAAGGAGACAGAATCGGTTCGTTGCACCGCGAAAAACACCAGATTTTTCTACTTGATAACAAAGGCAACATACACCCTGATTTTCCGCTTGCAGGCACGGGGCCTTTTGTAGTACACCCGCTTCGTCCCGGAAGCAAGGAATCGCTCTTGCTGGTTGGAAATAACAATCAATTGTACGCCTACACCATTCGCTGATATTAATGTAGTTATCCGTTATTAGTTATCTGTGTTCATCATCAAGCATTTGCAAAGAATGCCCAAGCCGTCGTTGTGCGTCCTCGCCAACAACAATTTAATGGATCAAATCGCTTAGCATGAGTGATATAATGTCGTTGGCGAGGACGCAC
>JAYSZC010000870.1:0-3008 GCA_043738235.1 Lewinellaceae bacterium
AAAAATACAATGTGCCGATAAGGAAAGTAAATAGTTCTGTAACACATGACAAATATATCAATGAACTTGTGGGTAATTGGGAGCCAACAGAGAGGGGGTCGGGGGGTGAGGTTCTAACCGCAATTTGGATGCACCGTAACCCATTCTTCGAAAAATGAAAATACACTGGAAAGGCGTCTACCCGGCGCTCACCACTCCTTTTACGGAAGACGACAAGATCGACTATGCCGTTTTTGAAAAAAACCTGCGCGCGCAAATGGATGCCGGCGTCGACGGGGTCATACTCGGCGGTACCTTGGGCGAGGCGAGCAGTCTGCTGAACGAGGAAAAGTATGACCTGGTGCGTTTTACCGTGGAAAAAACGGCTAACCGGATTCCGGTCATCATGAACATCGCCGAACAAACCACCCGCGCCGCTATTGCTGCCGCCCGTGCCGCCGAAGACTGCGGCGCCGGCGGACTCATGCTGCTGCCACCCATGCGCTACAAAGCCGACGACCGCGAAACGCTGGAATATTTCCGCGCTGTAGCGGAAGCCGGTCCGCTGCCCATTATGATCTACAACAATCCGGTGGATTACAAAATCCTGGTCACACTGGATATGTTCGGGGTGATGGCCGACTGGCCGACCATCCAGGCTGTGAAGGAAAGTACCCGCGATGTGAGCAATGTCACCCGTATGATCAATCGTTTCGGCGATCGTTTCAGCATTCTCTGCGGAGTGGATACCCTGGCTTTGGAAAGCCTGTTCATGGGCGCTCACGGCTGGGTGGCCGGACTGGTCGATGCATTCCCCAAAGAGACGGTTGCGATTTACCGGCACGTGCAGGCAGGCCGCCACGCCGAAGCCTTAGCCATTTACCGCTGGTTTTTGCCACTGCTGGAATTGGATATTCACCCTAAACTGGTGCAATACATCAAACTGGCGGAACTCGCTACGGGTATCGGCACCGAACACGTGCGCGCGCCACGCCTGCCGCTGGAAGGCGATGAATTCGCGGCGGTGTGGGCGGTGATTCAGGAAGCGCTGGCGAAACGGCCGGTTTTGTGAAGTAGTTATCTGTTATTAGTTATTGGTTATCAGTGTTGATAATCAAGCATTTACAAAGTATTTAGCCAAAAGGGTAGTGAAGAGGTGTCATCTCCTGACAAAGGAAGGAGGTGACATCTCGAAACGGCCGTTTACCAGTAAGCCTCTTCTACGAGGTGTCACTTGCTCCTGCGTCGCAAATGACACCTCTTTGTTAGTCAATGACTTTGGCTTAAATCCCTCCGGGAAATCTTTTCGCAAACTCCTTCGCAAAATACGTCAGGATCACATCGGCTCCGGCCCGGCGGATACTCAGCAAGGTTTCCGGCATAGCCCGTTCAAAGTCTAACCAACCGTTTTGGCAGGCCGCCAGCAACATGGCGCATTCTCCACTGACGTGGTAGGCTGCGATGGGCAATTGCTGCGCCTGTTTCAGCACTTGAATCACGTCTAAGTAGTGCAACGCCGGTTTGACCATCAGCATATCTGCCCCTTCGGCGCTGTCTAATTCCGCTTCTATGAGCGCTTCGCGCCGGTTGGCCGGATTCATCTGATAACTTTTTTTGTCGCCGCTTTTGGGAGCCGAATCGAGCGCATCGCGGAACGGGCCGTAGAAAGCGCTGGCGTATTTGGCCGTGTAGGCCAGGATGCCCGTTTTTGTAAATCCCGCTTCGTCGAGTGCGCGGCGTATAAAACCCACGCGGCCATCCATCATATCGGAAGGGCCGAGCATATCGAAACCGGCTTCGGCCTGTGCGACCGACATCTTAGCGAGGATCGGCAGTGTTTTATCATTTACGATTTCTCCGTTTTCTACAAAGCCGTCGTGCCCGTCGCTGCTGTACGGATCCATCGCAACATCGCTGGTCAGGCAGCACTCCGGAAAACGTTTTTTAATCTCGCGGGCCGTTTGCAGGTAAAAATTATCGGCAGCGTAACTGTATGTGGCCACCCGGTCTTTCAAATGATCGGATACGGCGGGGAAAACCACAAAATTGGTGATGCCCAATTGCATACATTCCTCGATCTCGCGGAGCAATTCGTCCGGAGAAAAACGAAAAATACCCGGCAGCGACTTGATTTCGCTGCGAATATGACTGCCTTCCAGCACAAACAGCGGAAAAATCAGGTGCTGGGCATTCAAATGTGTTTCAGCAGCCATTCCCCGGATGGCGGCGGACTGGCGGTTGCGGCGTGGACGACGAAGCATAATTCAGGAATGAGGGATGAGGAATGAGGGATGAGAATTTGTGGATGGGGTGCAGATAGACAGGGATGAGGAATGAGGGATGAGGAATGACCGAGCGTTATGTCGGATGGACATCACGCTCGGTCATCCCTCATTCCTCATCCCTAAAAAAGAACAGGGCACATCAGATTACTCTGAGCACCCTGTATAACCCCAAAAAACCAAATGAAAACAATTTTAAAAAAACACCACGAGGGTGAGAATTTGCTGTTGTAACACTGAATGTTGAAATTGATGATGCAAATATACACCGCTCTCCAAATTCGCCAACAAGAACTTATTAAAATTTTTAAGTTTTTTTAATAACTAGTTTATTCCCCATTCTTGTGCCTGGCTGTAATGTTTTCGGCGATAACCAAAGTGGCGGTGTAAATTTGTGCCGGCAAGATTTTTTACCTGCTGATAATTATGGAAATAATCTGTTCAAAATCAATTATTTGTATTTCCGTGAAAATATTGTTCACCTGCCTCTCGGTAAGTGTATGGCTTGGCTGCGGCGACGATAAAGAAGCGATCATCCGGCAGAAAGTAGCGGAACGCGTCCAGGATTTTCGTCAAAAAAAATCTGTCGAGTGCCGCGAAATTTTGCTGCGGGAAGCGGAACAGATCGTCGACTCGTTGTTGCTCAGCGAAGCAACCGAGGCCATGAGCGATTCCTTAGGCAGGCTTCGTCCCTTCCGTCCGGTGCAGCCGCCACCCATTCCGCCCATCGATTCGTTGCGGGTACAT
>JAYSZC010000871.1:0-3006 GCA_043738235.1 Lewinellaceae bacterium
TACCACCTCAAACCATCAAACTTTTCAAACCTTCAAACTACCTACAGCATCGCCAACGGCAACTCCACCGGCCTTTCCAAATAATACGATGCATTTTCCCGCACAATAATGTCAAGGGGCAGATACTGTTGCACCGGAATTTCCTTGCGCAAAATGAGGTGATTCACCAGCGTATGGATACCCAGATATCCCTGGCGCCAGGCATTCTGGTTGATGAGAAAACGGATTTTATTCTCTTCCAGCAGGCGCAGGTTGGGTGCTATCAGGTCGAAACCGACTACTTTGATGCCTTCCATCGTTTTTTGATCCAGCACTTCCACCAATTTATATGCCCTGGAGTTGGTGATAAAAAAGCCTTTCAGTTTGGGGTTTTGTTCGAGCAGGCGCATGGCCCAGTCTTTCATTTCTACAGGATCGTCGAAGGCTTCAAAAACTGCCGTATGAATTTCAATATTTTTCCCTCCCGGGCGATTGAAAAAATCTTTAAAACCCTGCTGTTTAGCCAAGAGGTGCCGGGCGCCGGGCACTTCCCTGTCTAAATTGAGTACCATGGCATGATCGCCGTCGTTCAGCCCGAAATTGAGTAAACGCCCGGCCAATACTCCGCTTTGATAAGAATCCTGTCCAATATAACTCAACGCATCCGTACCTTCTATCTGGGTATTGATCATCACTTTCGGTATGCCCAGCCGGGTTGTTTCCTTGAGCAACCAGGCTGACTCATCGTGAAACAAGGGCGCAAAAAGCACCGCATCGGGCAGTGTTTCCACCACCTCCCGGAGGATTAGCAGGTAGGTTTTAGGCTCGAACAAGGGAAAAAAATGATATTCCACACTGACGCCGTAGTGCCCGACGGATTCGGCGGCCCGTTCCACGCCTTCTTTGGGTTGTTCCCAATAAGGGTCGAAACGGTAATCGGGCAGAATCACTGCAATACGGAACGTTTTTTTATTGTTCGCCAAAGACCTGGCCACCATATTGGGCTGATAACCCATCTCTTCCATAACGCGCAGCACCCGGATACGTACTTCGGGCGCTACATGCCCCCGGTTGTGCAACACCCGGTCTACTGTACCGATGGACACGCCCGTCTGCGCTGCGATGTCTTTGATTCTGATGCGTTGTTGCATGATCGTGTTTTTCAGAAACAAAGATCAGTACAATATCAATACCGTGTACGCACACAATCGAAAAAAAATTCCTCCGTGTGCGCACACGGTATTGATATTGTGTTTTACTTTTGCTCTGTGCAAGGCAAAAACCACTCATGCCTTTCAAGCCTCCAAACCCGACTATACGACAAACAGATATTATGAAAATAAAGGAAAAAGCCTCCGCCGGTTACCTCAAGTACGAACTCAAAAATTTTGAGAAATTGCCCGTCAAAATCTGGGAAGATTCTGTAGAAGCCTCCCGCCATGTTGCCCGTTCCGTGGCGCTGGCTATCCGGCAGCGGCAGCAAGACGGCGAGCACATCGTACTGGGACTTGCTACCGGTAGCACCCCGATAAAAGTGTACGAGGAACTGGTGCGTATGCATAAAGTGGAAGGCCTGAGTTTTCAGAATGTCATCAGTTTCAACCTGGATGAATATTACCCCATGCCCAAGGAAGCGCAGCAGAGTTACTGGCGTTTCATGCACGAGTACCTGTTCGATCATGTTGACATATTGCCGGAAAATATCCATATACCCGACGGCACCTTGCCGATGGAAAAAATAGCCGACTATTGCGAAGAGTATGAAAAATTAATAGACCTCGCAGGCGGCATCGATATTCAATTGCTTGGAATCGGCCGCACCGGCCATATCGGTTTCAACGAGCCGGGCGCCTGGGAAACTTCTCCCACCCGCATGGTGCGCCTCGACCACCTGACCCGTCACGATGCTTCCAAAGACTTCCAGAGTGGAGATGATGTGCCTTATCGCGCCATCACCATGGGCGTAGGCAGTATTTTTAAAGCCAGAACCGTTTACCTGATGGCCTGGGGGCAACACAAAGCCCGGATTATCCAACAAGCCATAGAAGGTGAAATAACAACTTCCGTACCAGCCTCTTTCCTGCAAAAACACCCCAATGTCAGGGTAGTGCTCGACAAAAGCGCCGCCGAAGAACTAACCAAAATGAAGTCGCCCTGGCTGGCAGGTATCTGCAACTGGACGGACGACCTGATCTGTAAAGCGGTAGTCTGGCTCTCCCAAAAAACGGGCAAACCGATCCTGAAACTCACCGACGAAGATTATAACGAGCACGGTCTCAGCGACCTGATTATTGAACAAGCCAACTCCTACGAACTCAATATCCAGATTTTCAACCGCCTGCAACGCACCATCACCGGCTGGCCGGGCGGCAAACCCAATGCCGACGATTCCAACCGGCCCGAACGCGCCAAACCCGCCAAAAAACGGGTGATTCTCTTTAGTCCGCACCCCGATGACGATGTGATTTCAATGGGTGGCACGTTCCAGCGCTTAGTTGACCAGGGACATGAAGTGCACGTTGCATACCAGACTTCCGGCAATATCGCCGTCCACGATTTTGATGCGCTGCGCTACGCGGAATTTATGCGGGAGTTCAATGCCCAACAAGGCACACTGGATGAAACAGCCGCAGCACGTTACGAAAAAATTATTCACTTTCTGAATACAAAAGATTCCGGCACGCCGGATATTCCCGAGGTGCGCAGCATCAAAGGCCTGATCCGGAGAGGCGAGGCGCGTGGTGGCGCACGCTTCACCGGGTTGCAGGACAGCCAGATTCATTTTCTCGACATGCCTTTTTATGAAACCGGCAAAACACGCAAAATGCCGCTCAGCGAAGGCGATATCCAGATTATTGTCGATCTGATGCTGCAGGTGAAGCCTCATCAGGTGTACGCCGCGGGCGACCTCGCCGATCCGCACGGCACACACCGCGTTTGCTTAGACGCTATTTTTGAATCCTTCCGCCGGCTGGACAAAGAAACCTGGATGAAGGATTGCTGGCTCTGGATGTACCGGGGCGCCTG
>JAYSZC010000872.1:0-7670 GCA_043738235.1 Lewinellaceae bacterium
AACTCTAAATCGGGAAAATCCGTGTAAATCTGCGTCATCCGCATTATCCGTGTTTCCATTATTCCTACGAGGGGAAATCCGTGTTCAATACTCTACGCGGAAAAAAATCCACTTGCAAATCGTCACTTCTTCTTCGTCGCCTGCTTCGCCTTTTCTTCTTGCAGCCGCTGTTGCTCTTTCATGGCATTTTCAAGCCTTGACCGGAAACCGGAAGTCTTTTTGGGTTTGTTTTTCTGCACTTCCAGTTGAGCTTTTATCTTTTCGTTGTCTATCAGGAATTGTTTGGTCACCACCGTCTGACCGATGTTCAGGATATTGCTGAAACAGAGGTAGAGCGTAAGACCCGAGGCAAAGGAGTTGAAGAAAAACATAAACATTACCGGCATGGCGTATTGCATGTATTTCATCACCTTCATCTGATCGTTCTGCATGGAACTGGCGTCCATTTGTTTCATGGAATACCAGGTGTACCACAGGGTAGTGACTACCCAGATCAGGGTGAACAAACTGATGTGGCTACCCGCGCCGAAAGGCAGGTGGAAAGGCAATTGCATAATGCTGTCATAACTCGACAAGTCAGTCGCCCACAGGAAACTCTGCTGGCGGAATTCGATACTCGCAGGGAAAAAGCGGTACAAAGCAAACCAGATCGGCATTTGTAGTAATACCGGAAGGCAGCCGCCCAGCGGATTCACGCCATAGGTACTGTACAGTTTCATGGTTTCCACACTCATGGCCTGCTGGTCGTCGCCGTGTTTCTTTTTCAGCGTTTCCAGTTGCGGTTTCAATGCTGACATTTTGGACTGGCTCAACACCATGCGGTAGGTGAGCGGATACACCAGCAATTTTACCAGCAGCGTCAGGATCAGAATGACGATACCTGCCATGCCGATATAACGGGAAAGAAACTCAAACATGGGGTGCATGATCCAGCGGTTGATCGCTCCGAAAATGCTGGCGCCAAAGGGAATAATATCTTCCAGGGCGGAACCCATCGCCCGCAGGCGGTCAAATTCGTTGGGGCCGGAATAGAGCGTCATATTTGCGTTGCCGCTCTCGAAAGGTAGCACCACCGTTGTTCTCAACAACTTCAGATCCGGGTCCGGGTCCGTGAACATCATGGTTTCGCCCACAAATTCGCGGAATGTAAACCCATTGGCCATCAAGGTCGTATTAAAGAACTGGTTGGAATGCGAAAACCATTGAACCGGTTCCTGACCCAGGCTTTCCACATCGTTGCTGCGGCAGTCGCAGTAGTCGGGGGAGGCATCTGCTTTTTTGTAATACACCGACGACATGGTACGCTCATACGCCTGGTTTTTTTCCAGTTTATCCAGGTGGTTCACCCAGTTGAGCCGAAGTTGTTGCTGCGACAGCACATTTTGCAGTCCGTTGCCGCTTACCTGATAGTCAATGGCATAATCATCGGCGCGCAGGGTGTAACGCTGTTCAAAGTAGCGTCCCTGTCCGGCGTCGGCGCGGAACGCAATCGTGTTTCCGTTTTTGACAGCCGTGAAATAGAGCTCGCTGGACAGTACTTTTCCGGCAGCGGTTCCCATCACCGGCAGTTCGTACTCGAAGCGATTTTTACTATCTTCGAGCAGGCGCAACGGATTTTTGGTTTCCACACCGGCAGAGTCGGCGCTTATTTTCTCAAATTTTTTCAAAAACACCTCTTTGATGCTCCCGCCTTTGGTACTGAAGGTGATTTTGACGAGGTCATTTTCAAGGGTTTCAAATTGTTCCGTGCCGGCGCCGGCAGCGGCGAAGGCCCCGAACCGGGCATTTGCCATGGCGTTGTTGACGGAATCACCCGAAACCGGCGAAAGGGCCTGAGCGGGAGAAGCTGCCTGCTGTTGGGCAGGGGCTGTATTTTGTTGGGCGTTCGTCTGAGCCGGGGGTTGTCCCGGCTGTTCAGGAGGTTTGGAATATTGCATCCAAAGGTACAGCAACAGGAATATTAGCCCTATGCCAACGAACGTACTTATCTGACTTTGTTTTTCTTCCATTATTAACACATTTCAAAAGAGCCGCAAAAGTATGTCAAATGCTGTGGCTATGGTAGGAACTCTCGAAGATTCTCCAAAATGCTTCGACAAAATGCCGGATACACTGGTTATTCCCTGACAGAACTGCTGAAAATTTCGTTAAAGCCACGGGCATCCCTTCGGAGAACCTTAACTTGCGACCCAGTTTGGAATCCACGGCATGAGCAAATCCTTTGTTGCACTCTTCTTTTTTATCAATATTCTGGTAATCAACACTTTGATTGCGCAGGATCCGCTTGCTGCGCCCCTGGATTTCAGTTGCCGCAACTGCCTGCCTGCCGATGCACTGGTGCAATTGAGCCGTCAGACCGGGGTCAACATCGCATTCAGCGACCGATTTTTCAGCCGTTGCGAACCGCTGGATATTGTTGTACAAAAAGTTTCGATGGCCCGGCTTTTAGAGCAAATCAGCGCTTGTGCAAAAGTATCGTTCAAATATGATGGTTCGCAGGTCATTTTTTTCAAAAAAAACCAGAAGTACACCCTCAGCGGCTACGTGCAGGATGCCGAAACGGGCGAACGGCTCATCGGCGCCGGCATTCGGGCACAATCTGAAAAAAATAACGGCACGGTAAGCAATGAGTACGGTTTTTTCAGTCTGCGTCTGGACGAAGGCGCGTACAATTTTACCATATCCTATATCGGTTATCGCCCGGAGAAATTATTCTTATCCCTGAACTCGGACCGGCTGATCCGTTTTCAACTGCGGCCAGACAATAATTTACCCGAGGTTATTGTCAGCGACAATGTAGACACTGAGACTAAAAACCAGAAAGGCGGAAGTCCCAAGTACCTGACAGGCAATGATTTACACGCATTGCCCATGCCCGGCGGCGAAGCCGATTTGCTGCGTCAGACCGCGCTGCAACCCGGCATACAAACCGGCGTAGACGGATTGGGCGGCCTGCATGTGCGCGGCGGAAATGCCGACCACAACCTGTTTCTGCTCGATGATGTACCGGTGTACAGTCCCAGTCATGCCCTGGGTTTGTTTTCCATTTACAACCCCTCAACGGTCAGCAATGTGCGTTTGTGGAAAGGAGATTTCCCGGCCCGATATGGCGGCAGGGTTGCTTCGGTGCTCGATGTGCGTACCCGCGACGGCAATTTCAGGGATTACCACGCCAGCGTATCTGCCGGACTTTTTGCCTCTTCCCTGGCGCTGGAAGGGCCGCTGGAGCGCGATAAAAGTTCCTTTTTGCTGGGTGTGCGCACCACTTACCTCGGCCCCTGGGTCAATTATTTTAGCAAAAAGGGAAATTTGCTGACATTTTCCGGCGACCAGGTCAATTACCGTTTTTATGACGCCAACCTCAAATTGAATTATGTCCTGTCGGACCAGGACAGGGTATATTTCAGTTATTATTCAGGGGGCGACCGTTTCAGAAACAGTTTTATACAATTGTACAATGACCCCGGCGGCTTTATAACCGACCGTTACAGCATCACTTCCGACTGGGGCAATTCGATTGCTGCCCTGCGCTGGAATCACCTGATGGGCAAAAACCTGTTTACCAATACCACCCTGCGTTACAGCCGCTTTATTTACGGGAGTCAGCTGACGTTCAATTCGCTGGCGCTGTTCCCTTCCGGCAAACAGCAGGTATTGTACGACTATGCGCAACTGTACCAAACGCTGATCCGTGATATATCGGGAAAAACGGATTTCAGTTTTTTTATATCCGACCGGCTGACGCTGCGCTGGGGCGCCGCTATTACACAACACAATTTTCAGCCCGGCGCCCTGTCCGTCAACTTCCAGTTGCCCGGCCAGTCGCCGACGGCGATCGATTCATTGGCCAATATCCTGCTGAACAACGAACGTATCACGGCCAATGAAGTAGAGGCCTACTTTGATGCGGAGTTTGAACCGGTCAAAGACGTACATGTCGAAACGGGATTGAACGGTTCCGTTTTTCAGGGAAAAAACGTCAATTACCGTTCCTTGCAGCCTCGTTTGCGGGTGCGCTGGGGAAAAACGAGCGGCTGGAACCTGTGGGGCGGGTACCACCAGATGACCCAGTACCTGCACCAGATCGGCTCCTTTAATGTCAGTTTGCCCTTTGAATTGTGGGTACCTTCCACCCAAAAGGTACAACCGGAGCAAGTGCGGCAGTTTTCAGCAGGCATTAGTTGGCAAAAACGCGGCTGGGCCTGGCAGGCGGAGGCTTATGATAAAAACCTCGACCGTGTTTTCACTTTTTTGTCATCCAATGATGCGCTTTTTACCGGCGGCGCAGAAGACGCCAGCGGCTGGGAGGACAGGATCGCCATGGGAACCGGCCGTAGCAGGGGCATTGAAGTGGTGCTGGAAAAAAACACCGGCGCTACCAACGGCTCCATTGCCTATACTTTTTCAAAAACCACACGGACTTTTCCTGAAATCAATTCTGGGCGGGAATTCCTGTTTCGTTTCGACCGGCCGCACGATGTGAAAATAAGCCTTCAGCAACGCCTCAGTCCCTGGCTGGATGCCAGCGCAGTCTGGGCTTTTGCTATTGGCAATCCCATAACGCTGACCGGCGTGAAATATCGCCATGAATCGGTAGAGGGCGAGGTTGCGCGGGAAGTATTCGTGTACACGGAAGTAAACGGGTACCGCCTGCCCAACTACCACCGGCTGGATCTGGCGCTGAATATACACTTCAATACCAGGCAGGTAAGACACAATATTCAGTTGGGCGCTTACAACACTTACAACCGCTCTAATCCATTTTACCTTTCCGTGGATACGGACAGCGAGATTCGTGGAAAAGCCATACAGTATACGTTATTGCCTTTGTTGCCCGTGTTCAGATACGAAATTAAAATTTAACGTTTAGGACATGCCGGCGACATTAAAGCAAAAGGGCAAAATAGCAAAGGGCAAAAAGCAATGTAAATCAATGAGTTACAGAAGATTTAGTTTTAGCTAATTTTGCACACCTACTTACTATTTTAGCTTCGTACCTTTGCCTTCAATTATAACTATTCATGCGTTTCATTCTAACCATCCTCTCTGCTCTGACCGGACTTTTGTGCGTGCAATGCGCCCGGGAGGTTATCATTGATTTGCCCGAAGATGAAACCAGAATTGTTGCGATCTCTCATTTTACACCCGGCCAGCCTTTTCGGATCAAAATAAACCTCAGCCAGTCGGTCAACGATGGCAGCGACCCCATTCCCCCAACTTCTGTCGATGTGAGTATCTCAAAAGAAGGTTTTTTCCTCGATAAATTATTCCTGAAAGGTACCGGCAAAAACGCATACTGGGAAAGCCGCGATACCGTGGAGGCCGGTCAGAGGTATTCGATGGCCGCACGTATCGCCGGCATACCGCTTGCAGAAGCGAGCAGCAGCGTCCCGGCGCATATTCCATTCAAACCCTTATCTGTACGCCCGGAAGACCTGACGGTGGTCGACCTCGATGAAGGATATAAAGCCTTGCGCATACCCTTGTCCCTCGAACTTTCGGCCCTGCCGCCGGGACAACCTTATTTTGCTTTCAACCTGACTACGGATATCGATGTGCTCGAATACATCGACAGTATTGCCGTGGTCGACTTTACCTACGAAAACGACCCGGCGGCTTACTCGGCTGACGGCCGCACCTTGTCTCTTTTACACAATATTGCAGAACCGGCCGTGCTCATCAATGAAAAATTTTGGGGACTCGGCGTAAGAACCCTCAATATCAATGCACTGGTGTTTTACAGACCGGGGCAGAACGAACGCCCCCGCCGGCTTTACGTGGAATGGCGGACACTTTCGGAAGAATTTTACCGCTATCACCTCTCCGTTGCCAGACAAGGCAACAACCTGCCTTTGAGCGATCCGGATGCCGTTTTCAACAACGTGAACGGCGGTTATGGCAATTTTTCAGGCTATTCCGTATCGACGGATACCATCAATCTTGACTTTTAATCATCCATGATACAAGCATATATCGTTAAAACGGCTGCCGGTCTCGAACCGGTGCTGGCAACAGAATTGCGCGAAATGGGCGCTACCGGCATTCGCGAACTGAAACGCGCAGTTGCGTTTGATGGCGACCGGCGTATGCTGTACAGAGCAAATTACGAATTGCGGACTGCCTTGCGTGTTTTGATACCGATTCATGCTTTTTCAGCGTATGGCGAACGCGATTTTTATGAAGGCATTTACGACATCGACTGGCTGCAATATATGTCGGTGAAAGACACACTGGCCATAGATACGGTGGCTACAGGTGAGGTGTTCAAACATTCGCATTATGTAGGTTTACTTGCCAAAGACGCCATTGTGGATCAGTTTCGGGAAAGGACGCAGCGCCGTCCCGATGTGAACACCAGTTCCCCTACCCTGCGCATCCATATTCATATACAAGGCACCCACGTCGAGGTGGCATTGGACGCGAGCGGCGATTCGCTGCACCGCCGCAATTACCGCCGCGACACGGTGGAAGCACCGCTCAGCGAGGTACTGGCAGCGGGTATGGTGCTCCTGTCGGGCTGGGACAAAAAAAGTCCTTTTATCGACCCGATGTGCGGTTCTGGAACCATTGCCATTGAAGCAGCCATGCTGGCTGTGGGGATGCCGCCTCAGCACAAACGCGAAGGATTCGGCTTTTTCAAATGGCCCGACTTCGACCGCAAACTCTGGAATGAGGTGAAAGCCGAAGCAGATGCAAAAATCAGCCAAACCCTTGATTTCCCGATCGTTGCATCCGATATAGAAAGCCGCGCCAGAAATGCCACCACACAGAATCTGCTGACCGCGCAATTGGAAAAAGTGGTGCATGTGGAAAAAGCGCCCTTTGAAAAAGTCCTGCCTCCTGGCGATATTCCAGGCACGCTCATCACCAATCCGCCCTACGATGAACGGATGAAACTGGAGGACAGCATCGCTTTTTACCAGGGTATCGGCGATCTGCTGAAAAACAACTGGCCCGGCTGGAATGCCTGGCTGATCTCGTCCAACCGCGATGCCTTGAAACATGTCGGATTACGGCCTTCGCGCCGGATTACCCTGTTCAATGGCGCATTGGAATGTAGTTTCCAAAAGTTTGAATTATACGAAGGAAAAAAAATTGACGGAACCAAAGGCGCTAAAATAAGCGAACCGGTGCAGGAGTAGGTAAAAGGGCAAAATTGCAAAGGGCAAAAAGCAATGCAAATCAATGGGTTACATAAGATTTAGTTTTATCTAATTTTGCACACCTGCTTAATCGAAATGAGTATGATGCAAAAAATCTGTTTCTTCCTCTGTTTATTTCCCAGTGCCGTACACGCACAAAGGGCTGATTTCCAGTTTTATGGAAAATCAATACCCGAAATCCGGCAATCTTTTCAATTGACCGGACCCACATTTCACTCGGCGGCTGTGTTAACAGATATTCCGCTTGTACAGGCGCCTGCCAAAACACCCGAACAAGCAGAAGTTCCCGTATTTTTTAGTCCGGGTCTCACACAATGGAAAGTGGAAGACCTGCCCTTCTTTTGCAGAATAGAACACCAGATAGGCAAAAAACTGCCGCTTTTATTCAAGTTCCGCTTAGGCTCAGTCGAATATGTGGACTGGCTGGAAGGGAAAAATAGAAGTGAGAGGTGAGAGAGTGAGAGGTGAGAGACATCCCGCTTGGATACTTTTGTGGGTTTGGGTTTA
>JAYSZC010000873.1:0-3001 GCA_043738235.1 Lewinellaceae bacterium
GTCTGGGCTACGTACATGTTGCTATAAGAACATTTTTTTTATTCAAACTACACTCAAATTTCATTCGCATGAAGGAAAAACAACTTACCACCCGATTCATCACTCCCCCTGATCGCCATAGGCTGTGGGGCGGGCTGATGGTTCTCATTATGCTGTTTCTGACCAGCTCGGCTTTTGCCCAGAAGCAGATCAGCGGCAAAATCACCGATGAAACCGGCAGTGGTTTGCCCGGGGTAACGATTTCTGTACAAGGTACCACTACCGGTACGACCACCGATGTCGACGGCAATTACAAACTGATGGTTCCGGCAGGCGCTACCTTGCGGATAGCGTACACGGGTTACGATGCCAAAAACGTTGTGGTTGGAGAAGGCAGCGATGTCAGTCTGGCGCTTTCACCCAACGAAACCCTGATCGCCGAGTTGGTCGTTACGGGTTATACCGTCGACACGCGGCGACAGACCACAGGATCCGTTTCCACGGTTAAGACACGCGACCTGACGGCTATTCCATCCGGTAACGTCGAGCAGCAATTGCAAGGCCGCGTAGCCGGTGTGACGGTTATTACCAACGGTCAGCCCGGTACTTCCAGTATCGTGCGTGTCCGCGGTTTTAATGCGTTCGGTAACAACGAACCGCTGTATATCGTGGACGGTTTGCCGGTAGGCTCTGTCGACTTTCTGGCTCCGGATGATATCGAATCGACAACTGTATTGAAAGATGCAGCCGCCGCTTCTATCTATGGCGCCCGTGCAGCCGGCGGTGTAATTGTATTCACCACCAAGCACGGTTCCAGAAAGCCTCAGCCCCTGACGATCAGTTACGACGCATCCGTCGGTCTCACCACACCCGGTACAGGTCAGGAAATGCTCAATTCACAAGAGTTGGCCGACTGGACCTGGATTGCCCTGCGCAATACCAACCAGGCTACCACCCACCCGCAATATGGTTCGGGCGCTACTCCGGTATTGCCCGACTATATCAACGTAGGCGGCGCTGCAGGTGTAATCGGTTCTGTAAACCTTGACACAGAAAGGCCGAAGTACAATGTCGACCCGACTGCCGGCCCAGTTTACCAGGTTGTAAAAGCCAATAAAGCAGGCACGGATTGGTATGGTGAAATTACGGACAATGCGCCGATGACGCGTCACTCTTTGGGCTTTAAGGGATCTACGGATCGCGCCCGTTACTATGTGGGTCTGAACCTGCAAAATCAGGATGGTATCCTCAAGTATAACACATTCAAACGTTACTCTTTCCGTATCAACACGGAATTTGACCTGGGTAAACGCGTACGTGTGGGTCAGAACCTGCAATTCACTTATCGCCAGGTATTGGGCCAGGGTGGTGGCAACAACGGCGCCGGTGTGCCTGCTGACGAAAATGCTATCCTGAGCGCTTTCCGTATGCCTGCGATTATTCCGGTATATGACGAATTCGGCGGATATGCCGGTACGGCTGCAAAAGGTTTCAACAACCCGCGCAACCCGGTGGCTAACCGCGATGGCGCTGCCAATGACCGCAACTTCGGCGCGGGTGGTCTGGGTAATTTTTACCTCGAAATCGAGCCGATTGATAACCTCACCCTTCGCAGCAGCATAGGCGGCACGTATGGTAGTTCTTTCTACAAATTCTACGACCGCCTGCAGTATGAAAACTCGGAAAACAATGCCAGCTTCAGGTATGGCGAGGGCAGCTCTAACTTCAGGAACTGGACATTTACCAATACTGCTGCTTATAAAGCACAATTTGGCGAATCTTCCCTCGACCTGTTAGGCGGCATTGAGGCCCTCAATACAGGTCAAGGCCGTTTCACGGATGCATCCGGCTTGAACCCGTTCTCTACAGATCCGAATTACATCAACCTGAATACCGTTTCCAACCGTGTGGTGGGCAGTGGTTATTTCAATCTGCCGACCTTCTTTTCTGTATTCGGTCGTGTGAACTACGGTTTCCGGGATAAATATTACGTCACAGGCGTACTGCGCCGCGACGGTTCTTCCGTATTCGGCGAATCCAACCGCTATGGCGTATTTCCTGCCGTTTCTGCTGCATGGCGCGTAACAGGCGAGTCCTTCATGGAAGGTGTTTCCTGGCTCGACGACCTGAAAATTCGCGGCGGATGGGGCCAGATGGGTAACTCCCGTATCAGTGCTGAAAATCAGTTCAGCCTCTTCGGTGGCAGCCTCGGCAACTCTTACTATGACATCAACGGTACCAATACCAGCGTAGCAGAAGGTTTTTTCAAAAGCCGTATCGGTAACCCCGATGCAAAATGGGAAACTTCCGAAACCACCAATATCGGTTTTGATGCCTTGCTGTTGAATGGCAGATTTGACGTGATCCTCGATTTGTGGCGCAAAAATACCAACGACCTGCTCTTTACCGTTCCATTGCCACAGGTGCTCGGCAGCTACGCCGCTTCACCTGCTATCAATATCGCTTCCATGCTGAATGAAGGAATCGACCTGCAAATCGTGAACAAAGGCCGCTTGAGCGACAAAGCGCGTTACGAACTGACACTCACCGGTGGCTGGCTGCACAATGAAATTGTACGCCTGGCGCCAGGTACCGAATACTTTGACTCAGGAGGAACTGGTCGTTTGAGCCAAACGCCGACCCGTAATCAGGTCGGTTACTCTATCTCCGCATTTTACGGGTACGAGGTATTGGGTTTATTTGCCAACCAGGCTGAAGTAGACGCCGCTCCCGATCAGGATGGCGCAGGCCCGGGCCGTTTTCGCTACGCGGATATCGACGGTTTGGATGCCGATGGCAAACTGCTCGGTCGCCCTGACGGGAAAATCGATGCTTCTGACCGTACTTACCTCGGCAGCCCGGTACCGAAATTCACGGGTGGTGTAAACCTGAAAGTAATTGTCGGTGCTTTCGACGTGGAAACGTACATCTTTACTTCGCTGGGTAACAAGATATTCAACGTCTCGAAATGGTTCACAGACTTCTACCCCTCTTTCACAGGCTCGACCAAAAGTGTACGGGT
>JAYSZC010000874.1:0-3001 GCA_043738235.1 Lewinellaceae bacterium
GCCAAAGGTTACCACCCTGATAACGGATAACTGACAACAGATAACCAAATCACCACCAACTCTTTCGATACATGAAAAATCTGATTTTCCTGCTGCTGTTCAGCGCCACTACCCTATCCGCCCAGCCCGATCGGTGGCAACAGCGCATCAATTATGAAATGAATATCGATGTGGATGCGGCACGGCACCAATACCACGGCGTCATGCGCATAACATATACAAATAACAGCCCCGACACACTGGACAAAGTGTTTTATCAACTGCATTTCAATGCTTTCCAGCCGAACAGCATGATGGATGTGCGCTCGCGAAACATCGAAGACGCCGACGGTCGTGTGGCCGACCGCATTTCCAAACTGAAACCCGACGAACAAGGCTATATCAAGGTGAATACCCTACGGCACAACGGCAAAGCAGTGAAGTTTCTGACCAATGAAACCATTCTCGAAGTGACGCTGAACGAACCCATTCTGCCCGGTAGCAATACCGTTTTTGAAATGGATTGGGATGCCCAGGTGCCGCTTCAAATCCGCCGTTCAGGCCGCGACAACCGCGAAGGTGTGGAATTTTCCATGTCGCAGTGGTACCCTAAATTCTGCGAATACGACTACCAGGGCTGGCACGCCAATCCGTATGTCGCCCGTGAATTTTACGGGGTTTGGGGCGATTTTGATGTCAAAATTTCGATGGATAAAAACTATGTCATCGCTGCCGGCGGCTACCTCCAGAATCCGCAGGAAGTAGGATACGGATACGAAGACCCCGCACAGCCCTTGCGCCGCCCGAACGGCGACAAACTGCTCTGGCATTTCAAAACGCCCAACGTACACGACATTTGCTGGGCCGCCGATCCCGAATATACCCATACCGCTATCAAAGCCCAGGACGGAACCATCATGCGTTTTTTCTGGCAAAAAGGCAAAGGATACGACGAACAATGGCAAAAACTGCCGGCTATCATGGATCGCGCCAGAACGCACATGAATGCGCATTTCGGCAAATACCCTTACCGGGAATACAGTTTCATCCAGGGTGGCGACGGCGGCATGGAATACCCGCTGGCAACCCTCATAACCGGCAACCGCTCGCTCAATTCACTGGTGGGCGTATCCGTACACGAACAACTGCATTCCTGGTATCAGATGGTACTCGGCACCAATGAAAGCCTGTACGCCTGGATGGATGAAGGATTTACCTCTTATGCCGAATCTGTGGTTGAAAACGAACTCGCCCGCGAAGGCCTTTTGCCCGGCAGAACGGTCAGCGCAAACCCCCACGCCGGAACCTATGCCAATTACAACCGCCTGGCTACCAGTGGAAAAGAAGAACCGCTTACCACCCATGCCGATCATTTTAACGCCAATTTCGCTTATTCATTAGCCGCTTACGTCAAAGGGGAAGTGTTCCTGAACCAACTGGATTATATCATTGGCAAAGAGGCTTTTGAAAAAGGATTGCTGCTTTATTTCGATACCTGGAAATTTAAACATCCCAACTCAAACGATGTGATCCGCGTATTTGAAAAACAAAGCGGTCTGGAGCTCGACTGGTACAAGGAAGATTTTGTATTTTCCACAAAAACTATTGATTATGCCATCGATTCGGTGGCAGAGGAAGGTGATAAAAATACCCGCGTTGCGATCAATCGCCTTGGTCTGATGGCAATGCCGCTCGATATTGTTGTGACGTACAGCAACGGCGACCAGGAAATCTTCTACGCTCCTTTAGAAAGTATGCGCGGTGAAAAACCCCGGGAGAATAAATTGAAAAGGACACTTTTGCCCGACCACCGTTGGGTAGACCCTACGTACACCTTCGTCATCCCCGAGCGCTTGAAAAAAATAGCAAAAATCGAGATCGATCCTTCTCAACGTATGGCCGATCAGGACTGGGAAAACAACGTATGGGAGGTTGAAGTGAAAAAGTAAAGGGCAAATTGCCATTTTTCCGGAGTGTTAAACGCTCTTGTGTTTTTGCTTACTTTTGCGCAGAATTTTTCAGCGCTGTTGTGTCAACAGAGTCGAGGAGAAATGAGCCGCCAAATTATACTAGTTTTTTTGGCGCAAAACTTCCCGAAAGTTTAAAACTTTCGGGAAGTTGGAGTTAACGCGAAATTAAATTTTACGCTAAATCTTTGAATCAAGAAGAATTTGACTTTTGACACATGCCCGTAAAAAAACTCCTTATGCAATACGAAAATTTAAAAATATCCATAGAAGACGGCATCGCCATTGTCACCATCAGCCGGGAAAAAGCGCTGAATGCGCTGAACAGCCGCACCATGGAGGAATTGCAGCACTATTTCGGTGAAGCCGCGCACGAAGTGGAAGGACTGAAAGGTATAATCCTGACAGGAGCAGGCGAAAAAGCGTTCGTCGCCGGAGCCGATATCACTGAATTCAGCGGCCTGAGCGCTGCCGACGGCATGAAATTGGCCAAACGCGGTCAGGACGTATTTTTCCTGATTGAACGTTTCCCCAAACCTGTCATCGCTGCCGTCAACGGTTTTGCATTGGGCGGCGGTTGCGAATTAGCCATGGCCTGCCACCTGCGCATCGCCGGTGAAAAAGCCAGATTCGGACAGCCGGAGGTCAACCTCGGACTCATTCCCGGCTACGGCGGCACCCAGCGTCTGATCCAGTACATCGGCAAAACAAAAGCCATGGAACTGCTGATGACCGCAGATATCATCGGGGCCGATGACGCATATCAACTGGGGCTGGTCAACTACGTCGTACCTTCGGGCGCTGAAATTGACAAGGCCAAAGAACTGATCGAAAAGATCGCTACCAAAGCGCCGTTTGCCATTTCACAAGTGATTGAATGCGTCAATGCCTATTATGAAGAAGGTGTTGACGGTTTCTGGAAAGAAGTGGATGCCTTCGGCGAATGTAGCGGCACGGAAGATTTTCGGGAAGGCGCCGCCGCATTTGTAGAAAAAAGAAAAGCAATTTTTAGCGGGAAATAGGTGGTTTGATGGTTTGAAAAGGTTGGATGGTTT
>JAYSZC010000875.1:0-7647 GCA_043738235.1 Lewinellaceae bacterium
CAAAATATTTTCTACACGGGGGTCACGCTGAACAAAATCGTTGAAATCCCGCAATACCCGTGCTGTTTCGTCTTTTTCGTCGCCGCCGGCCACTTTGCCATCCCACAATACATTATCCGCCAGCAAAAAACCGCCCGACCTGGTTTTTGCCAGGGCCAGTTCATAATGTTGGGCATAATCTAATTTCCCGGCATCTAAAAAAACCAGGTCGAAGCCGGCATCCAGGGTAGGAATAATTTGCGCCGCATCGCCGAGGTGGAGCCGGACTTGCGCTTCCACGCCAGCGCCCTGCAGGTTGGAACGGATCAGCCAGCCCAATTCATCATTTACTTCAATCGTATCCAGCATCCCGCCTTCCGGCATTCCCTGCGCTATACAGATAGCGGTGTATCCTGTAAACGTCCCGACTTCCAACGCACGAAGGGGCCGGATCATCTGGCTGATGAAACGAATCAACATGCCCTGGTACGGCCCGCTCAGCATCTGCGGACTCAGGGTGCGGAGGTGCGTCATGCGTTCGGCAGCCTGCAAAGAAGCGTCTACCGGCGAGGTATGCGTATAGCAATAATCCAAAGTTTTATCCAACGCGGTCATCTTGCCCGGCGAAATCTAAAAATAAACAATAAAATACCTGATTTATACCCCATTATGATAGGCGCAGCAAATATGCTGCTAAATTTTACGGTTTTTTTTAAAAATTGTTTTTCTGTTTCAATTCAGTGGATTACCTTTGCACTCGCTTTTGGAAAGGGGAGCTTGATTTAGGGTAAAAGTTGTTTGAATTCGCGTTTTTATTAGCCATTTTGGGCTTAACCATAAGCCACTGTAGCTCAGTTGGTAGAGCAGCTGATTTGTAATCAGCTGGTCGGGGGTTCGAGTCCCTCCAGTGGCTCTGAATAGAGGTGAGAGCGTGAGAAGTGAGAAGGTGAGAGATCGTAGAGTACACCGAATCTTTTTTAGTATCCGCTAAAACAAAGCGGTGTACGCTACGGCCTCTCACTTTCTCACCTCTCACTTTCTCACTTCTAATAAAAAAAGGGGGTGCCCCGGAGTTGGAGAGCCGGGCCAGACTGTAAATCTGGTGCTTCACTGCTGAGTAGGTTCGAGTCCCACCACCCCCACCATTTTAATGATGAGTGATGAATGATAAATGATGAATTTTTTAAACGTAACAGTTATTCATCGTTCATCATTTATAATTCATCATTAATTCGCGGTGGTAGCTCAGTTGGTAGAGCGTCAGCCTTCCAAGCTGAATGTCGCGAGTTCGAATCTCGTCCGCCGCTCCGCTCAAAATTGCTGTTGTAGCTCAGGGGTAGAGCACTTCCTTGGTAAGGAAGAGGTCGTGAGTTCAAATCTCATCAACAGCTCGACACAATGCGAAAATGAAAGATATGCCCAATACCTGTTCATACAGGAACGACACGTTTTTCAAATGCGCATTGTAACACAAAACATACATATTTTTTTCACACAAGTCTGATATAAACAGTTTAAATCAATGGCAAAAGAGACATTCGTCCGCTCGAAACCGCACGTTAATATTGGTACGATCGGCCACGTAGACCACGGTAAGACGACGCTGACGGCAGCAATCACGTATGTGCTGTCTCAGAAAGGTCTGGCCAAGAAAACCGATTATGATACTATTGACTCTGCTCCTGAAGAGAAAGAGCGTGGTATCACAATCAACACAGCGCACGTTGAATACGAAACGCTGAAGCGTCACTATGCACACGTTGACTGCCCGGGTCACGCCGACTACGTTAAAAACATGATTACGGGCGCCGCTCAAATGGACGGTGCTATCGTTGTATGCGCTGCTACGGACGGCCCAATGCCGCAAACACGCGAACACATCCTGCTTGCTCGTCAGGTAGGCGTACCAAAAATCGTCGTGTTCATGAATAAAGTGGACGCTGTAGACGACCCGGAAATGCTTGAACTCGTTGACATGGAACTCCGCGAACTGCTGAGCTCTTATGGCTTCGACGGCGACAACGCCAGCATCGTTCAAGGTTCCGCGCTGAAAGCCCTCGAAGGCGACGGCAAAACGGGTGTTTGGGTGGAAAAAATCATGGAATTGATGGACGCTTGCGACAATGATATTCCTGATCCGGTTCGTGAAGTAGACAAGCCGTTCCTGATGCCTGTGGAAGACGTATTCACGATCACTGGTCGTGGTACAGTTGCTACCGGTCGTATCGAACGCGGTGTGATCAACGTAGGCGACCCTGTTGAAATTATCGGTATGATGAGAGACGACGAGAAGCCGATGACTTCTACCATCACTGGCGTGGAAATGTTCCGCAAATTGCTGGATCGCGGCGAAGCCGGCGACAACGCAGGTTTGCTGCTCCGCGGTATTGAAAAAGAAGCGATCAAACGCGGTATGGTTATTTGCAAACCAGGCAGCGTGAAGCCGCACAAAAACTTCAAATGTTCTGTATACGTTCTGTCTAAAGAAGAAGGTGGCCGTCACACGCCATTCTTCAACGGATACCGCCCACAGTTCTATTTCCGTACCACGGACGTAACCGGCGACGTAAAATTGCCTCCTAACGTGGAAATGGTGATGCCGGGCGACAACATCGAACTCGAAGTAAAACTGCTCAACACCATTGCCATGGAAAAAGGTCTGCGTTTCGCTATCCGCGAAGGTGGCCGTACGGTAGGTGCCGGTCAGGTAACGGAGATCATCGACTAAAATTACTAATGATGAACGATAAATGATGAATGATGAATCTTAAAAAATTCATCGTTCATCATTCATCATTTATCATTTTATACAGGGGCATAGCTCAACTGGTAGAGTGACGGTCTCCAAAACCGTAGGCTGCGGGTTCGATCCCTGCTGCCCCTGCAAACAAAAAGAATTTCTATTGATGGCGTTCGTTGTCTGGCTGCTGCCACAACGGACTTTTTTGCCAATTGACAGGGACGTATTTAACTGATAAGAATTCCACCATTCATGGAAAAATTGACACTTTATCTGCGCGAAAGTTACCACGAACTGACCCAGAACGTTTCCTGGCCCACAGCGGCACAGTTACAGGAAAGTACGATGGTCGTATTGATAACTTCTGGCATACTGGCCCTGATCATCTTCCTCATGGATGTGGCTTGCGGCGTTGTATTCAAAAACGTTTACGGCATATTCGACTAGTTTTCTTACATTCCTTCCACCCAGCACATGGATCAGCAAAAAGACACGGCGGTACCAACTACTTCCGATGATAAAAGATGGTATTCTCTCCGCGTTATCAGCGGCAAAGAGAAGAAGATTCAGGAGCGGATCATGCTTGAAATAAAGCGTTCCGGCTGGGAGGATATTGTTTTTTCGATCATTGTTCCGACCGAAAAAGTATATAAAATAAGGAATGGCAAAAAAGTGATGCAGGAACGCAACTTGCTGCCGGGTTATATCCTGATAGAAGCTGTTGGGGCCAAACTGAACGGTGAAGTCGCCAAAATGATCGCAGATATACCCAATGTTATTCACTTTTTGGGAAAGGAAACCCCTACCCCGATGCCCCAGGCCGATGCGAATCGAATGCTTGGAAAAGTGGATGAAAGCAGCGAAGCCGGTGAAACCATGGCCGAACCTTTCCTCAAAGGAGAAACCGTGAAAATCATCGACGGCGCATTTGCAGATTTCATCGGCGATGTGCAGGAAGTCAATGACGAAAAGAAAAAAGTGAAGGTCATCGTCAAGATTTTCGGTCGCGGTACCGAAGTCGAACTGAACTTCATGCAAGTAGAAAAAATTAGTTAAGCGCCGCTGCTGATGCCTGCTTCTCCCAGGCTCGCTTCCACAGGTCAGATGCGCTGAACAATTTCATATCTTATTCAAGATCAGGGTTTTAGATTCTGAAAATTTGAAAAAATGGCAAAAGAAGTAGACGTATATATTAAACTCCAGGTGAAAGGTGGCCAAGCCAACCCTGCACCGCCTATCGGCCCGGCGCTCGGTTCGAAAGGTGTGAATATCATGGAGTTCTGCAAGCGCTTCAATGCGCAAACACAGGAGCAAATCGGGAAGATTCTTCCGGTGATCATTCAGGTGTATAAAGACAAAACTTTTGACTTTATCATCAAAACGCCACCGGCCGCTATCCAACTGTTTGAAGCATCCAAATTGGCGCCCGGCAAAGGTTCGCCGGAACCCAACCGTAAAAAAGTAGGTTCCGTGACCTGGGATCAGGTGCGTGCCATTGCGGAAGCCAAAATGCCCGACTTAAACTGTTTTACCGTGGATTCTGCCGTGAAAATGATCGCAGGAACCGCACGCAGCATGGGTCTGAGCATTACAGGAGAACCTCCGTACGAGCAGAAAAGCTAATTAAACGTTGATGAAAGTTGATAAGGGTTTATAAAGGTTGATATTTTACATTTCAACAAATGCTGATTATCAACCTTTATAAACCCTTATCAACCCTCATCAACCCATACACAAGGGAGTCCCACCTATTCGGGACGCTACACCTTAAATTAATTATCAATGGCAAAATTGACAAAAAAACGCAAAGCCGTTGAAGGAAAGGTTGACGCCGACAAATTGTACTCGCTGACAGAAGCGATGTCGCTTGTAAAAGAAGTCAACACGACCAAATTCAACGCATCGGTCGATGTGCACGTCCGCCTCGGGGTGGATCCGCGCAAAGCCGACCAGGCCCTGCGCGGTACGGTTTCTCTGCCCCACGGGACAGGTAAAACCAAACGCGTACTGGTGTTTTGTCTCCCTGAAAAGGAAGCCGAAGCACAAGCCGCCGGCGCCGACTTCGTCGGTCTGGACGAATACATTCAAAAAGTTACGGAAGGTTGGCTGGACATCGATGTGATCATCGCCACACCCAACGTAATGGCTCAACTGGGTAAAGTTGCGCGCACTCTCGGCCCCCGCGGCCTGATGCCCAACCCCAAAACCGGCACCGTTACCAATGATATTGCTTCCGCAGTAGCAGAGGTAAAAAAAGGTAAAATCGCATTCCGCGTCGACAAATTCGGGATCGTACACGCCTCCATCGGTCGCGTTTCATTCGAACCGCAACAGCTGATCGAAAACGCACATGAACTGGTATCAACACTGCAAAAAATGAAACCTTCCAGTGCCAAAGGCATTTACATGAGGACCATTTCCGTAGCCAGCACCATGAGTCCGGGTATTGCAGTTGATCCGAAATCCATTAAGGTGTAAATGGTTGAATAGTTGATAGTTGAGATTGTTGAGGGTATTACGCTCGGTGTCTCAACATTTTCAACCCCTCAACCCCTCAACATCTCAACAACAACTCAACATTTCAACAACATATAGAAATGACAAGAGCAGATAAAACGGCAGCGATTGCAGAATTAAAAGAGGAATTGATCGGTTCGCCGTTCTTCTACCTCACTGATTCTTCGACGCTTTCTGTTGAGAAAATCAACAAGCTCCGCCGCTTATGCTTTACACAGGGTATTTCCATGAAAGTGGCTAAAAACACCCTGATCCAGAAAGCACTGGAAGATGCGCCCGAATCGAAAGGTTACAGCGCATTGTACGAGGCACTCAAAGGGCCGACCACTATCATGATTTCTTCTAATCCGAAAGCGCCTGCAAAATTGCTGGAAGAATTCCGCAAAATGGAAGCCCGTCCGCTGTTGAAGGCCGCATACATCGACTCCTCGGTGTACCTCGGTGACGAACAACTTGCTACCCTCGTTAAACTGAAGAGCAAGGATGAAATGATCGGTGAAATCATCGGCCTGCTGCAGTCTCCGTCAAAACGTCTCGCCAGCCAGATCACAGCTGCCGGCGCCAAAATCGCCGGTATCGTGAAAACGTTGGAAGAAAGAGAAGGATAATGATGAATGATGAATGATGAATGATGAATGATGAATGATGAAGGATAATGATGAATGATGAATGATGAATGATAAATGATGAATTTTTCGACATCACGAATATTCATCATTCATCATTCATAACTCATCATTCATCATTAAATAAAAAGGCTTCCAAGTTCGCACTATACCCCTGAGAAACCAAACCAAAAACCACCTATTTCACACACTTTTCGCAAACAAAATTTTTAAATTCTACTACGATGGCAGATTTGAAAGCACTGGCTGAATCGCTCGTGAACCTCACGATTAAAGAAGCCAATGAACTGGCCAATATCCTGAAAGATGACTACGGAATCGAACCTGCTGCTTCGGCAGTAGCAGTAGCAGCTCCGGCTGCTGCAGGCGGCGACGCAGCTCCGGCTGAAAAAACCGAATTCGACGTTATCCTGAAAGACGCAGGCGCTAACAAACTCAATGTGGTGAAGGAAGTGAAAAACCTCCTTGGCCTGGGTCTGAAAGAAGCAAAAGACCTCGTCGACGGCGCTCCAAGCCCGCTGAAGACAGCTGTTAACAAAGCAGAGGCAGAGTCGATCAAATCAGCGCTGGAAGGCGTTGGTGCAGTTGTAGAAGTGAAGTAAGCTCGCGTTGTTCCGGTTTTGATCCCGTTCCGGGTATCAATTTTTCTGACAACTGACTTACTACTTCCACAAATGCCAGGTACTCTACCGACATATTACAGATCATAACGATTGGCTTAATGCGGCCCCACCACAGGGTCGCGTTAAGCCTATCGTTGTCTGTGTATGTCCGGTCGTGAACTTTGTTACTCATTATCCGTTTAATCGGCTTGTATTTACTTTTTCGCGAGCCTGCTACGCAACGGCATAGCAACATTGCCAACCAGCATTCAAGCATATTCTGCAAAAATGACCAATAACGGCATCACAAGCGGGGCTTTCCCAAAAACAGGCGTGCAAGAGCGCGTTAATTTTGGAAAAATACGACTCGCCGGTCACTACCCTGACCTCCTTGAAATTCAGCTCAAATCGTTCCAGGAATATTTCCAGCTGGAAACTACGCCTGATAACCGTATCAACGAAGGGCTTTATCGCGTTTTCCAGGAAAATTTCCCCATCACCGATGCGCGGAATATTTTTAACCTGGAATTCCTTGATTACTTCATCGACCCTCCGCGCTACACCATCGACGAGTGTATGCAACGGGGTCTTACCTATTCCGTGCCGCTGAAAGCAAAGTTGAAACTTTCCTGCAACGACCCGGAACACATTGACTTTCAAACCATTGTGCAGGACGTATTCCTCGGAAACATCCCGTACATGACCCCGAAAGGTACGTTCGTCATCAATGGCGCCGAACGCGTTATTGTGTCGCAACTGCACCGTTCGCCGGGCGTTTTCTTTGGGCAGAGTTACCACCCCAACGGAACGAAAATTTACAGCGCCCGCGTCATTCCTTTTAAAGGAGCCTGGATGGAATTCGCAACGGACATCAACTTAGTGATGTACGCCTACATCGACCGTAAAAAGAAGTTCCCCGTCACCACCCTGCTCCGCGCCATCGGTTTCGATACGGACAAAGCCATTCTCGACCTGTTCAACCTGGCCGATGAAATTGCCTGCACCCGCGAAAACCTCGAAGGCTCTATCGGCCGCAAACTGGCTGCAAGGGTACTGAAATCCTGGACGGAAGACTTCGTGGATGAAGACACCGGCGAGGTAGTTACTATCGAACGGAACGAGATCATCCTCGAACGCGATACGAGCCTCGACGAGGAAAACATCGAATACATCCTCGATGCAG
>JAYSZC010000876.1:0-2996 GCA_043738235.1 Lewinellaceae bacterium
CTTGGCTTAGGTAAATGGTATAGCCAAGATTTACCACACTAATAACCAATAACGGATAACTAATAACCTACAAGAGCACCCTTCTCTTCGTTTTGGGAAACAACTCGGACAATTCCTCCGGCAAGGAAGTGCGGTCGGGAAAACGGACGGTGATAGCCTGGATAATTTCGCGGACCAGTTCAGGTTCCCCTTTCTGTAACAAGGTGGCTAAGTGCTGCCGGACATAAGCGGCGGCGGGATGCCCGAAATGTTCGTTTAAATAATCACCCAGCAATCTCACGTACCGGTCGCGGATGAAAGCGCTGTCGTCGGGCAAAAAAATGGCTTCAAAACGTTGAAACTGCCGAATATCACCTTCTTCATCCAGCAATTTTGCCAGGGCGTCGCGGTCTTTATCGAGTGCCAGCATGGCCGCGAGTTTGCTTCGTTCCCCTTTTGCTTCCAGCGTTGCCGTCAGTTCCTGTCTGACTTCCGGCCAATCCGTACCGGACAGTTGTTTCAATTTTTCATAAAAATCAAAACTGCCGGACAGCAGAAAACGCCGGCGCAACAGACTCCTTTGGCGTACGGTATCGCCCGTTTGTTCGGCAATGTAAAGCATGATATCTTCCAGTTCACGGTGCCAGGCCGGCGGCAGACCCTCTTTTTTCAAAAAGGCCTCGCTTGCAGCGGTTACCGCTTCCCAATAATGCAGGTAATACAGCGTTAAAATGGCATTTTTGATCTGTTCGGGTTGTTCCTGGTAATCATCGAGTACGCGGACAACAGCGCCGGCTGCGCCACGTTCCGCCAATGCTGCGACAAAAAGATGCAGGATAAAAGGCGCTGCAGGCGCGGGTGTCTCATCAAAAAGGCGGTTAAACTGCTCAAATCTGGAGGATTCCCGGGCAGTGCCGCTCAGGTAACGGATCACATCGCGTTCACTTTCAGGGGGTATCTGAGCGCTGCGGCCCAGTTCAAACAACAATTCCCAAACAGTATCGCGCAATTCCTGTGCAATATTATCCTGTTGCAGGGCCAGTAATTGCTGTAGCGCCGCCTGGTAATATTGCAACAGCGCAGTATAACGCGTTTCGGTTGATTTAGGCAGAAAAGGTCCCAGTTTTTGAACGATGGCGGCATTGACCTGAAAAGTTGTTTGAAAGTTATGCAGGTTGACGGCGCTTTCTGCCTGCATCGTCAGGTCGTCTAATGTTTTTCGAAGCCTGCGAAACTCCGGTTCCCGAAAGTTTTTGCCGTTAGGAATCACCGAGTCCAACACCAGTAAATACGGGTTTTCGGTGGCGGTTACCAATCCGGCAAACCATGTTTTCAGCGCCAGGGCAAAATCGCGGTCGCGGCGGGCGTATTCCAGTACAAACTCTGTTATGGCCTCCGGCGTGGCGTTTTCGAGAGCGTCCAGCACCGTCAGCCGGCTCCGCTCTTTATGGACTTGTTGCGCTGCTTTTACCCGGCGCTCTTCCGCGCGCTGATCCAGAAACTGGCGCAAACGAAGCAGAGAAGCAGCAACATGCGCACAAATCAGCCGGCGTCCTTCCCCAAAACATTCGCAGGTGAATGCTTTGATTTTATGGGGAGAAATGATCATTTCCGTCTCGTACTGGCCTTCATCTGTAGTGACCAGCGCTACCCAAAGGTGTTTTTCCACTTCCCTCAGATTTTTCACCGCTCCCGATTGCAAGAGTATATCAGCAGCATTCCAGGTCTGCGGGCTGATATGGTGTTCAAAATCTTTAAGCCAGAGTTTTTGTTGCATGGCAATTTTGATGAAGGTGATCGGGGACGGCGTGTTTCCAAAAATCAAACCTCAAATGTACAGGGAATCGGCCTGATTTTGTTCAAAAATGTCAGGCAGTATGGCGTGCAACAAACAACGGGATGTACCTTTGCACTTATGCGTACTCTTTTTCTTATCCGCCATGCCAAATCGAGCTGGGATAATCCCGGCCTGCGCGATTTTAACCGCCCCCTCAACGAACGTGGTCTGCGGGAGGCTCCGTTAATGGCTCAATTACTCGCAAACCGGGGCATACACCCCGATTTATTGGTCAGCAGTCCGGCCAAACGCGCCCTGACCACGGCGCTATTTTTTGCCGAGCAATTCGGAATTGCCGACGAACAGGTGCTACGGGAACAAGATATTTATGAAGCCGCTCCTGCGGATATCCTTCAGATCATCAGCCAGTTGCCCGATTCGGCTGGAGTGGTATGCCTGTTCGGACACAATCCCACATTTACAGAAGTGGCCAACCGTTTTTCAGACAACTTTATAGACAACGTTCCGACCTGCGGAATCGTTCAGATAGAATCGGAGGCGGAGAGCTGGAAAACCATGTATGAAGGGAACAGCCGGGTAAAGGCTCATTTTTTCCCAAAAGAAATGTATAAATAAGTAAAAAGGCAAAATTGCAAAAGGCAAAAGGCAGTGAAGATCAATGAGTTACAAAAGATTTAGTTCAAACTAATTTTACGCGCTTACTAAATGAGGAATTCTTTTTTGCTGCTGCTGCTTTCCGCTTTTTTAGTCAGTTGTGATTTTCAGCAAAAAGCAGAAAGCCCCGGCGTTTCAGATGAAAAAATGGCCCGCGTCATCGCCGACCTTGCCATTGCCGATGCCGCTACCAACGGCCTCAACGGTTACGAAAAAGACAGCCTGATGCAGGCTTATTTTCAACAGGTATTACAATTGCACGGCCTGACGCTGGAGCAACACGAAAAGAACCTGCGCCTGTACGCCAATGACATGGATAAAATGCAGGAAATACTCGAAAACGCGGAAATGCTGCTTGATACAACCCTCAAAGACGGTATGAGATAATTTATTTTGAATAAGTAGCCATAGTAAGCACATCTTTTTTATAACTACCTGATTATCATTGTATTTAGTTATATAAATCTTCGTAACTGTTTAGCACCCGCCTTCGGCGGGTTATGATAAGATTAGGATAAAACATAACTTGGAGCATTAAAAACAATCGAGTTGGAACTGCCTACTA
>JAYSZC010000877.1:0-2994 GCA_043738235.1 Lewinellaceae bacterium
CCGTGTCCAATCCGTTCAATCCGTGTTCTATTTTAAATCCATAACATCACGCCTTGCTCCCCATCCGCCTCCAAAAGGATATTCCCATACCTAAAAGCATAGAAATACAACCAATCCACACTAAATTAATGCCCGGGAAAATAATGGCTTCGAGCACGATATAATCCGAACGCGGGGCATTTTCGGCTATTTCCACCGGAATTTTGCGCGCTTCATCGTCCATAAGCGCAGCACTAATGGTCAGTACGCCTGCTTTGGGGTCGATATTATCAAAACGGAAATGCAGTCCGAATTGCGCGGCCTCGTCTTTCAGGCTAAAGGGCCGATTTTCGCGGATGAGGTAAACAGGGGTAGCCGTAGCCGTTCTGCCGTCGGGCGCTGTTATTTCCAGTCCCGCGCCAACGGCGATGTCGCCCGCTTCCGGCACATAGGCCGCGTGTTTCACTTCTCTTTCAGCGCCGGTGAACTTGATTTTATAGCCTTCAAATTCAAACGAACCGCCATCCTTTAAACCGAACCTGGTGTATTTCAACTGGTCTTCCGCCTGGAATATTTTTTCCATAGAAGCCTCTGTGAGCCGGATTTTCATCTGCAATTGCCCGACGGTGGCAGGCAGCGTGAAACCGCCTTGTCCGATACGCAGGTACAGCATCGGCTCGGCCGTATAGTCGTTTGGGTCTTCCAGCGAACGAACGCGCAGTTTCAGGCCGAATGACAGGTCGCCTTTTTCCGCTTTATATTCGGGGTGGCTGGGCGATTTCGTCAGTTCCTGTACCACCACAAAGTGTTGTTTGGTAAAAATCGTATCGCCGATGATGGCTTCGTATTTATTCCAGCGCAGGCTGTCTTCCTGTTGTTTGGCAAATTCGGGATCGAGTTCGGCTTTCGGCAGGGAAGATACGTGTGTAAAAATATCGTAATTCCAGTAGTGCTGCGTGGAGGGGTTGCTGGCCACCACTTTGGAAAACTGGCGGTCGTACATCACATTGGGCCGCAGCACAAATTGCTCGCCGGTCAAGTTGCCGTTGGCGTCGCGGCGCTTAAATTCCACTTCAAACGTACGCGTCTGGCGTTCGATGGTATCTTTCAGGTACGCCGCCGTAAAGTTTTTGATCGGCATAGGCGCCTGTTTCAGCAGCAATACGTTTTTACTCAGTTCATCCGAATCCGCGCCTTCGATCAGACCGTCCATGGCAAAAGAGTTGGATGAAATCCATTCTTTTCCCAGGCCTGTGCTCAGAATACCCAGCAGCAACACGCCGAAACCGAAGTGCGACACGGCGGAACTGGCTATTTTCAAATTGCCTTTCGCAATTGAAAACAGGTAATCGACATTCGCAACGACCGTAAACATGCCGGCAAAAAGGAATGCGTACAATTGCCAGGCGCGCACATTGATCCACTGTGCATTCAGCAGCGTCAGGACAAGAGCGCCGGTTGCGGCAATCGCCATGTGGATCGCAAATTTTCGGGCGACCATTTTCCAGTTGCGTTCGTTGTAACGCATAAATTGTCCGATACCGCTGAGCATACCGATAAACACTGCTATCCAGAGTTGGTAGCGGTTATGGTGCTCTATCGGGTCTTTCAGCGCCGCGCCGATATAATCCGGGTTGAAAAATTGCACTATTTTATTCCACACCGGCAAAGATGTGGCGCCGGTAATCAGGATGGCTGAAAACAGCAGCACCAGCGATCCGATAAACATCCAGAATTCGCGGCTGGTAGCGCTTTCTTCTCCTTTCACGTCGGGCACTTCCTTGTAGCGCCGGAACCAAAGCCCCAGTCCCAGCAGCGAAAACACCGCCATGAACAACCCCAACTGGAAACCCAGTCCCATTTCCGTAAAAGCATGGGCCGAAGTATCGCCCAGAATACCGCTCCGCGTCAGGTAGGTGGAATACAGGATGAGCACAAAGGTCATCAGGTAAAACGAATAGGTGCTGCGGATAGAAAATCCGGTCGAACGCGCCACCAGGTTGGTATGAATACCCGCCACCAGTGTAATCCAGGGCACGAGCGAGGTGTTTTCCACGGGGTCCCAGGCCCAGTAACCCGCAAATGACAGCGCCTCGTAGGCCCAGGCGCCGCCCATGAGAATACCCGTTCCGAGAATAGCGCCTGAAAAAAGCGACCATTGCAGGGCCGGGCGCAACCATTCTTTGTGCTCGCGCAGCCAAAGTCCGGCTATTGCAAATGCGAAGGGAATCAATGTGCTCGCAAAACCCAGGAACAAGGTGGGGGGATGGATCGTCATCCAGTAGTTCTGCAACAGCGGATTCAGGCCGTTGCCTTTTATTTTACTTAAATAATCGGCCTGGTTAAAAATAGGCGCATCCATGGTATCGCGCAAGAGGTCAAAAGCGCCGGCGCCGAGCCGGAAATCGCCGAACCAAAGTCCGAGTATCATGCTGGCAATAAACAATTCGGCCAGCGCCACGACCGCCAGCACAGGGGTCTCCCATTTTCCTGAACGCAGGATCAGCACCAGGCCCAGCACGATATGCCAGAAACTCCAGAGCAGGAAACTGCCTTGTTGTTCTTTCCAGAAGGCTGAAAAAATATACTGATTGGGCAGGTCGTCCGACACATTGGCCCAGGCGTATTGGTATTCGTACATTTTACCTGTCAAAATATAAAACAGGCTGCCGATAATGCCCAGCACCGCCAGTCCGTGCAGTAAAAAACCGAGCCGGCCCAAATTGCGCCAGCCCTCATAAGTTGCTGTTTCTCTTTTTTTTGTCGCAAAAAAATACGCAACTGCCGACAGCAGCACCGCTACGAAGGAGAGTACCGCGCAAAGGTGGCCGAACTGGCCGGGAAATAAATGTTCACCTATATATTCCATGCAAAAATGTTGGATGTTGGAAACGGGATGGCAAAAGTAACATCATTACACCCTTAAGTCAACATTATTGCGGTAAGGAATCAAAATTGTTGATTCCTAATAGTTTTTACACGAAATGCCAAACAGATGTGTCATTTGCGACGCAG
>JAYSZC010000878.1:0-2993 GCA_043738235.1 Lewinellaceae bacterium
TGGCATTTGTGAAAATTCGACCAAAATATCAATTACTGCCAAAGGCGAAGCGCCCGAAACACTAAACACCACACACTAAACACAATTCACGATTCCAGGCCTGAAAAGCAGATGCCAAAACCGGGAAAGCCGCCAAACGGGATGCCTCTCTCACTTCTCACTCTCTCACCTCTCACTTCTCACTTCTCACTTCTCACTCTCTCACCTCTATTCTACCCGGCTCACCCCCGTAACCCAGTCGAACGCGCGCAGGGCGATAATGGCTCGTTGCAGTTGGTCGGTATTGGCCACCACGAGTGAGATGCGGCCTTCGAAGTAGCCGCCTTCTCCGCTGATGGAGAACTGGCGGATATTGATGCCCAGGTCAGCGATGCGGTTAGTAAGCCGGTTGATAACGCCGGGGCCGTCGTCTATGCCCGTCACCACAATTTCCGCGAGAAAATCTGATTTTACGGTATTGCCCCACCAGGCTTTCAGAATCCGGTGGCCGTAGTTGGCGAGCAGGTTGTCGGCATTCGGGCAGCTGGAGCGGTGAATTTTCACCCCGCCCTGTACCAATACAAATCCGAAAATATCGTCGCCCTGCACCGGGTTGCAGCAGTTGGCGAAACTGTATTGGTAATAGTTACCGGGTTCGTCATTGATAATGACCTCCGGTTTTCCCGGCATTTTCGTGCGAATGGGCGTGTCGGACACCTGCTCCGGCGCATCCTGTTCCGGCGCGAGTTTGGCCACTATTTTTTGAACCAGCTGCGCTCCATCGGCCTTGAATTTGCGGCCCAGGCCCGATAAATTCACTTGTTCCAGATAAATGGCGCTGAGAAATTCCAGGCGGCTGGGATAGCCGAAATATTTAGCCAGCATATCGGCATTGGCCTCCACGGTCACTTTCAGGGCATTCAGTTTACGGGTCAGGATTTCCTTGCCGTACTCCGCCTGCATCCGTTTTTCTTCCTTGAGCGCCACCCGTATCCGGTTGCGGGCTTTGGAGGTCGTGACGTGTTTCAGCCAATCCTCGCTCGGTTTCTGATTTTTATCCGTGATAATTTCAATCTGATCTCCATTTTTCAGGTGGTAGTGGATCGAAACGGGCAGATTATTCACTTTGGCCGTACGGCAGGCGCAACCCACATCGGAGTGGATGCTGAACGCAAAGTCGAGGATTGTGGCCCCTTCCGGCATAATGCGCATTTCTCCTTTCGGGGTAAACACGTGCACCTCGTCGGTGAACAGATTGCTTTGTACATCGGCCAGCAATTCGACAGCGCTGCCCGAATTGTGGTTTTCCAGGGTCTCGCGCACCTGCCCGAGCCAATGGTCGAAGGTATTGGCTTTATTGGCGATGCCTTTTACACCTTTATACTTCCAGTGGGCTGCAAAACCGCGTTCGGCGATTTCGTCCATGCGCTCCGAACGGATCTGTACTTCCACAAAACGCCCTTCCGGCCCGGCCACCGTAGTATGCAGCGATTCGTAACCGTTGGCTTTGGGATTGGTGATCCAGTCTTTCAGCCGTTCGGGAACCGGTTTGTAATGATCCGTAACGATGGAGTACACCTGCCAGCAGCCAAATTTTTCCTGTTCGGGCGGTACTTCCACAATGATGCGCAGGGCAAAAAGATCATAAATGTCTTCAAATTTGACATTCTTGTTTTTGATCTTATTCCAGATGGAATAAATGCTTTTAGGCCGCCCGGTGATGCGCATTTTATAGTCCATCTCTTCGAGGGAACTCAGCAACGGCTTCATGAAGGCATCTATATATTTCTGGCGCGCGCGTTTGGTGTCGGCCAATTTGGCGGCAATTTCCTGAAAAACCTCCGGTTGCGTGATTTTCAGGCAAGTGTCCTGCAATTCCGTTTTGATGGCATTTAAGCCCAGCCGGTGTGCGAGGGGCGTATAGATATAGCTGGTTTCAGCAGCGATTTTGAGTTGCTTGTGATGGGGCATACTCTTGATGGTGCGCAGGTTATGCAGCCGGTCGGCCATTTTAATGAGCACGACCCGCACATCGAAGAGCATTGCTTTCAGCACTTTACTCAGGTTTTCGGCCTGCGGACTTTCTTTATCGTGCAAACCGTCGAGTTTGGTCAGGCCATCCACGATACGGGCGATGCGGTCGCCAAACTGTTTTTTAATATCGATTGCTTCCACAGGCGTATCTTCCACCACGTCGTGCAGCAAAGCGCAGATAACTGCCGTTGCGCCCAAACCTATTTCTTCCACACAAATACGGGCTACTTCGATGGGGTGCATAATATAAGGCTCCCCGGCCTTGCGGCGCTGCCCGTGGTGGGCTTCCGCAGCCAGCTCGAATGCAGCGCGGATATCCTCCCGGTCTTTCAGGCTCACATCGGTCTTAATCGACTTCAGGAGGTTGCGATAGGCGCGCTGAATTAATATCTTGTCCTCGTCCGATCCGGGGATGATCGCGTCAAAATTATCGGCGCCGGCGCCTTCCAGCACCTGTGCATCCGTGGTATAATCCACGGTCTCCTCCACGATCGTAATTGTGTTTACCTGCTCCATATTGCCCTGCTAATGATTTGGTTTGCGCTCCGCTTTACAAAAATAGGTCAAACAAACGGTTATGCAAGTGCGTTTAGCGCTTGTTAACTGTTTTATGGTAAAGTATTACTTTGTTTTTCAACAAAAGACTTTACTTTTGCGCTCCTTTTTGGAGGAATGTTTGATTTTGCTGATTTTGCAACGGACATGTCATACAGATGACAAATTACCTGCCAAAATCAACAAATCAACAAAATTTAATTTAATGCGGGCGTGGCGAAATTGGTAGACGTACCAGACTTAGGATCTGGCGCCGCGAGGCATGGGGGTTCGAGTCCCTCCGCCCGCACCCTTTACAGAGGGTGAGAGAGTGAGAAGTGAGAGGTGAGAGACATCCCCATCGGCGGCTCTTTTGATTTTAGATTGAGCTTTTCAGGCCTGTAATCGTGAGTGGTGAGTCGTGAATCGTGAGTGGAATCTCGTTA
>JAYSZC010000879.1:0-1218 GCA_043738235.1 Lewinellaceae bacterium
TACCTTGTCTGGCTACCATTAAGGTGAAAGACGTGGTGGCGCCGATGCTGATAAGCTTTCCGGCCAACGATACCATCAACTGCCAGGACGCCATCCCGACAGCCCCAATCCTGACGGCAACTGATGCTTGCAGCAATCCGATAGTGACTTTTGTACAAACTTCCACAAAAGACACCGTAGGTTGCGGCAAATACAATTACATGATCACCCGTACCTGGACAGCAGTGGACGCATCCGGAAACGTTTCCACTGGAACACAAAAAATTACGGTACAGGACATTGTTGCGCCACTGTTTGTGGGTGCACCTGATACGATTAATGCTTCCACGGCCACAAACAATACCAATTGTACGGCTAAAGTGGATATAAATATCCTGCAATACATTTCAGACTGTTCTACCGGAAACGATCTGGCGATAGCAAATCTCGAAGCGTTTTATTCCAAAACAGACACCTCGGAAACATTCGGGCTGGGTACGCATATCGCTACCTTCTTTGCAACAGATGCCTGCGGCAACAAGGGTTCGCACAAAATCGTCATTGTGGTGAAAGACGGTACCAACCCGATTGCGGCCTGTATCAACGGCGTCAGCGTCTCTTTGCAGGCTTCCGGCACGGTGTTGGTAACAACCGCACAGATCAATGCCGCCAGTTCGGACAACTGTACCAGCCTGGATTCGCTGGATCTGAAAATACAGCGGCTCAATCCACTGGGTCCGGTTACAACGCAAATTTTGTTTAACTGCGCTGATGCAGACGCACTGACGCAGCACCCGGTCAAATTGTTTGTAAAAGACCAGGCCGGCAATGAATCATCCTGCCAGACTTATATCGTAGTGCAGGACAATGTTGCGCCGATGATCACATGCCCGGCAAATAAAACGATCCAGTGTACGGATTCTACTGCGCCGCAAACAAACGGCACGGCAACGGCCACTGACAACTGTCAAGGTACCGTTATGATTACGTTCTCCGACACCCTGGCAGCAGGAACAGGCGCTACCTGTATCGTGCTCAACCGCTACTGGCAGGCACGCGACCTTACCGGCAATGTGGCTGTTTGTATTCAAAAATTGAATATTCAGGATACGATCGTACCCATTCTGTCTTCCACGGCTCCGAATGATACCATCAATTGTTATTCCTTAGTGCCATCTCCATTGCTGGTAACGGCCACAGACAACTGCTCCGACAGCATAGATGTGTTGTTGACGCAGG
>JAYSZC010000880.1:0-21847 GCA_043738235.1 Lewinellaceae bacterium
CGGATTGGCGCTGTTTTTTTCCTGGCGGTTTTGCAACAGTATTTTGTCAGGGCTTCCTGCTTTTCTAATTTCCTTCCAGCCCATCATCGGTTTAAAAAACTCGAAAGAGCGGTTTTTTACCAATTCGCCGTACAAACCGCCATCGGCGCCCATATTGATGTCTTCAAAAAAAAGCCCCCACATGGTTGGAGCAATATCGGCGCCGGGATGGGCTACATCTACTTTAAAAACTGCCGGCGATTGCGCTTGCAACCCGCTGAAAAAAGTTGCAATCAAAAAGAAGAGTACAATTTGTTTTTTCATATTCAATAAATTCGTCTAGTGTAATCAAGTGATTGATACAAGAATCATTATTTTTTTGCCCAGATGGCAGTACCTTCGTTATTCAGTCCGCTGGCCACGATACAAGGTCGTTTATTTTCCCAGTCCCTACCCCTTTCAATATAAATTTTATCAGTAAATCCGTTGCTCCAGGCGAGGGTCAACCAGGGCGCGGTATATGTCCATTGGTTGTTCGGATCGCCGTTGATTATACCATTGGCGCCCAGCGTCATTGGAACGGAATTTTGAAAATCCGGGGACAATTGTTCATTCTGATAACCCGGCGTTACCTGGTATCCCAGAACGATTTGCTCCCAATTACCTTCCAGTTCGGATGCGCTGACGGGTGTTTGCTCCGTTGCGGCGTAGCGTTCGGGCGAAACAATCGGCCAGCCTTCGGGCGTCCAGAAAATTTTTCGCACATGCATCACCATATAAAAACTATGAACGCCCGGGCGACCCTGATGCGCCATGTAAAACTGGCCGTTATCCTGGAAAACGGCGCAGTGTGCCGTACCCTGCCAGCCGCCATGTCCGGCAAAACGATACGGCGCCAGGATCATAGGTCCGTTGTCTTCCTCGGTATTCAGGTCTTTTCCTTCAAAATCGAGAAACGGCCCGCCCGGAGAATCAGCGCGTCCCACCCGCACATTGTATTTCGTTTGCAGCCAGTCGTACGCGATAAACAGGTAATACTTCTGGAACTGTGGATTGTATACAATTTCAGCGCCTTCAATATTTCCATTCGGTGTGCCTCCGGTGTAACCACGCTGTGCCACACGATGGCCCCTGTCGCCAAAATTAGTTGGCAATCCGGTAGCCGGATTCAATTGCATGACGTGAATACCGTCCCACGCAGAACCGAAATACATCCAGTGTTGGCCTTGCTGGTCAATTAAAACGGAAGGATCGATTGCATTGGTTTGCACCGAGTTATCATCGGTAGAAGTTACGACCAAACCTTTTTCCGTCCAGGGGCCGACGGCATTGGGCGCTGTCGCCAAGCCGATCACACTCAGACGCGGGGTCGGTTGTGGTGAAGAAAGCGAATAATAGAGCCGGAATTCATTGCCTACTTTGATCACATAAGGCGCCCACAAACCATTGAATGGTGTGCCGCCGTTTTGCTGGATATACTGGGCGCCCAGTGCAGGCAAACTATTGAATACCCAGCCGTAAAACTTCCAGTCGATCAAATCTTTGGAACGGCGAATCTGTATGCCGGGCCGAATTTTGCCGCCAAAACATACGTCCGTGCTGTAACTGTAAAAATACTGACCATCATGGATAATCGCAGGATCATGTACATTGTACGGCCCCCATTGAAACACCTGATCTACCGAAGCCACGTGGGCATAAGTATCCGACAAGTTGTCGATATTAAATACGGGCGGGGTGACAGGCGGTTGTATGGTATCCGTGCCATCGGGGATCATCGGCGACTGCTTCGAGCAGGAGGACGCCCCTGGAGCAGTTGTGACGAAACAAAGTACCCCAAAAAGCAATATGGTGATTTTTTCCATTGTAAATTCGTCTTGAACGTATGGGTAGCACGGCTTTTGGGCCGTCGGGATTGTGCCATTCATTGCGCATTTTATTATAAACCGGCTTAAAAGCCCTCTTCCCGACGGCTTAAAAGCCGTGCTACCGACGCGCTCGTATCAATAACCTGCGTTCTGGCGCAAATTCGGATTTGTTTCAATTTCCAATTGTGGAATAGAGAAAAACTCGCGCCCTGGCACATAACTGTTGAATTCAGGGTCATGCGCTTTGAGTTCGGCGAGTTTGGTCGGGTTTTGCAACCAGCCCCAGCGGCGAATATCGTCAAAACGGTGGCCTTCAAAAACAAATTCCAGCAGGCGCTCGTGCGCAATCTGTTCACGCAGTTGTTCTTTGCTAAAGCCTGCAAACTCAGCCTGACGGTTGGGCAGCGCGGCGCGGCTGCGCACCAATTGTATGTATTCGGCACAAACGCCGGGGTTGCCAAGTTCGTTCTGGCATTCGGCATACATCAGTAGCACATCGGAATAGCGTATCAGGCGTTCGTTGATGCCAGAGCGCCAGTCTTTTTCGTCGGGGCGGCCGCTATCGCCGTTACCATATTTCCGCACACCGATTTTGCCGAGTTCCGTGGCGTAAACCGCCTGAAAGGATTGACCGTACAAAGTGCAGCCCGGGTAATTGTAATAAATCGTTGCTTTCAGGCGCGGATCATCTTCTCCGGCAGTCGTTTTCTCCTGCAAAAATTCCTGAAATACCCAGTTAGTAGGAGCGGCGTCGTTCCAGCCGAAAGGCGCGGGACCGTACGTGATGGCGCGGGCGGTTGTTTTACTCCAGTCTGAATACGGAGCGTCCACCCAACCCAATACGGTGCCGCCCACTTCGCGGGAAAACTGGATTTCAAAAAGAGATTCGGCATTGTTCTCTCCCTGTTCTGAAAAATTATCGAGGTAATTCGGCACCAGATTGTACACACCCAGGTCGATGACGGCGCGGAATTGTGCAGAAGCATCTGCAAAACGCTGGTTAAACAGGTATGATTTGCCCAGATATGCCAAGGCCGCGCCTTTGGTGGCCCGACCTTTATTCGGGTCTTCATAAGACACCGGCAGCAAAGTTGCTGCCTCTGCAAAGTCCGCGTAAATTTGATTCCAGACTTCTTCAGGGCTTGCCTGTGCAGGGAAATAGTCAGCTGAAGACGCATACGATTTTAACACCAATGGAATATTATTGAAAAACGTCACTAAGTACTGATAATGCAGGGCGCGCATAAAAAGCGCTTCTCCTCTCAGCCGTTCCTTCAGTCCCGGCGTAGTAAATGTCACCTTATCCAGGTTGTCCAATGCCAGATTGGCTCTGGTAACACCGCCATAGAAAGCCACCCAAAGCCATTCCTGCATAATCGTGTTGTTGAACAATTTAAAGGAGCCGGTATTGGAGAGTACATCCCAGGGGCTGGGACTCATCACGTCATCGCCGCGAAAATCGAGCGCGCACTGGGCAAAACGCAGGAAAGTACCGTCGTAATAAAGGGATTGGTAGATGGCATTTACACCGGCGATGGCATCCTTTTCCGTCTTCCAGAAAGATCCGCTTGTTTGGACGTTCGGGTTGGACAGTTCCAAAAAGTCTTTTTTACATGCGTTGCCGGAAAGCAGTGCAATGGCAAAAAGGAATATTTTTATCTTTTTCATATTGTGAAAAATTAATGTTGAATAAGCTGAGTTGGTTGAGGGGTTATGTTGGTTGAGAAGTTGAGATTGTAATCATCATTCCCCATTCCTCATCCCTAATTAAAATCCCGCCTGCACACCCACCATCACCGTACGCGGATTTGGCAAACCGCCCGCATAAGCGGTAAAGGCCCGGTTTGGATAATTGCCCTGGTCGATGGCGCGGTCAAACAGACCATCATTGCCAAAATCCGGGTCGAAACCGGTATATTTGGTGAATGTCAGCAGGTTCTGGCCAGCAACATAAATCCGCAGGTTGGACATTTTCATGCGGGAAAGCGCCTGTTGCGGCAGGCTGTAACCCAATTGTACATTCGTGATGCGGAAATAACTGCCGTTTTCGAGCCAGCGGCTGGAGGCGCGGCCGTTTTTATTCGGGTCAAAAATGACCACACGCGGCACATCCGTATCGGTGTTGGTCGGCGTCCAGCGGTTCAGGCTGTTTTTTGCATAGTTATCCCAGCCGCCGCCGCCTTCGATGCCGGCGCGCAATGTGTTGAAAACCTGGTTGCCGGAAGAACCGGACGCCAGCACCGAAAAGTCGAATCCTTTGTAGGCGAGGCTCAGGTTTAGGCCGAAATACAAATCCGGTACAGCGCTGCCTAAAAAAGTGCGGTCGTCGTCGTCAATTTTGCCGTCAGGCAGGCCCGTCAGTTCACCACTGTCGTCGCGACCGTTGATGTCTTTGAACTTGTAATCGCCGGGGCGGGTCAGCACTTCCTGGTAACGGCCAATGGCTGAACTGGCATTCAGGGCGTCTATTTCGGCTTGTGACTGGAAAATACCGTCGATCACCCAGCCGTACAAAGCGCCTACTTCGCCGCCCACTTCCGTGCGGGTGATACCGCCGTAACCCAGAATGGGCTGATCGCCGTAGCCGAGTGACAGCACTTCGTTTTTGAGCGTATACATGTTTGCATTGATGCGATAGGTCAGTTCACCCTGTTTGCTTTGATAGCCGGCCTGGAACTCCAGACCGTTGTTGCGCACTGATGCGCCGTTGACATAAGGCGATTTCCAGGGATAAACGCCCGTCGATTCCGGGATTCGCACACGCAAGAGCATGTCTTTCGAGGTATTGCGGTAATATTCGGCAGAGAACGTAAGCCTGTCTTCGAGGAAACCAAAATCAACCCCGATGTTTTGCGATTCTTTGGTTTCCCATTTGATGTCTGGCGTGGCAAATTCCACTTGTGTAGCGCCGGTGGCCAACTGGTTGCTGAATACGGCGTGTGCATACGGATTTACCAGGGCTTCATACTGATAAGGCGGAATTTCCTGGTTGCCCAATATGCCGTAACTGGCGCGGATTTTCAACTGACTGAAGAGGTTTTGGCCTTGCATGAACGACTCGTTGTGCAATTTCCAGCCCACTGCAACGGAAGGAAATGTCCCCCAGCGATTGGAACTGGAAAAGCGGGAAGAGGCATCGCGGCGAACCGTGGCGGTCAACAGGTATTTGTTGTCAAAACTATAGATCAAACGACCGAAATAAGACAACAGGCGGTTCATTTCGTCGTACCCCGTTACACTGATACCCGAAGAGCCATTGCTCAATACCGGGAAATATGGCTTTGTAAAACCTTCGGCGTGGCCGTTGATACGGCTGATGGCCGATTGCAGTACAGACTGGCCTGCCAGCAGTGCAAAGTTGTGTTTTCCAACTATTTTATCATAGGTCAGGGTATTTTCCACCGTCCCCGTGTACCCGTTTCCACGCCAGTCGTTCATACGGGCAATATTATTGACATAAAACCACCCCAGGTCGTGTTCGGGTTTGAAATTGAAATCGCGCCAGTCGGTGCGTTCGTACCCTAAACTGAGTCTGTAATTCAGGTTGTCCAGCAATTCATACTCACCGTACACATTACCGATAAAGCGGTGACGATCTGTTTCGCTGTCAATCAGGCTGTTAAAACCGACGGCATTTGCCGTGTAGGAACCGTGAATGGTCTGGCTGGCACTGCTATATCCGTCGATGGTACCGGCGTCATACACCGGTAAAGTTGGAATAGCGCCAACGATATAACCCAGCGAGGTGCCATCATGTACGAAGGTCATAAAATTCTGATCCACTTTGGAATAACCGAAGGATTCACCAAACTTGAAACGGCCCTGCTTGAAATCGGTGTTGATACGGAATGCATAACGCGTATAGGATGGCCCCTTGCCAGCAATGGTGCCGGTATGGTCAAAATAGTTGAGCGAAACATTGTATTTGGCGCGCTCTGAACCGCCCGAAACACCCAGCGTATGTTCCTGAATACGGCCTGTCTGGAAGGCTTCTTCCTGCCAGTCGGTATCAATGTCGTCTACATAAAAAGGGGAAGTCGGGTCATTGGCCGGCTTTACAGGCTGAGCAGGTTCGGCATTGGCAGAGGCTTCGTTGACGAGTAACTGATACTCTTCGCGATTGGCCATGTCATACCGCTGCGTTATGTTTTGCCAGCCGGCGTACACATCGTAATTCAGGTGCAATTTACCTTCCCGGCCGCGTTTGGTAGTGATAATAACCACCCCGTTGGCCGCCCGTGATCCATAAATAGCAGCAGCAGAAGCGTCTTTCAGGATTTGAATGGATTCAATATCCGCAGTAGGCACGTCATTGACCGGAGATTGTACGCCATCGATAATAAATAAGGGGTTGTTGTTGTTAAAACTGCCGATACCGCGGATTTTGATCTGCGGCACAGCGCCGGGTTCACCGCCGCTATGCACTGTAACGCCTGCAATCTGCCCTTGAATCGCCTTGGTCATATCATTGGTAGCAACGGCTTTCACCGTTTTGGAATCTACCGTTCCGATAGAACCGGTCAGGTCTTTTTTATTTTGAGTGCCATAACCGATGACGACTAATTCGCCCAATTGATTGCCGGCGGGCGCCAGGCTGATGTCGATAACTGTTTTACCGTTAACAGGAACTTCCTGGTTTTCGTATCCGGTATAGGAAAATACCAGCACTGCTTTGTCTGCGCTGATTTCGTCGGGCAGGCGCAGACTATAATTTCCGCTGATATCTGTTGTGGTACCGGTTGCGGTACCCAGCACTTTGATGGTCACACCCGGTAAAGGATTGCCGGACTCGTCCTTGACCTGGCCATAAATTGTGAGTACGGTATAATAGCCATCAGGATGGACAGTAGCCATATCTGTATGGGCTTTTGCTAAAGCAGGCGCAAGCAAACTGAACAAAAGCAACAGAAAACAGCCGGATAGCAGGCCCCTGGAGCGCTGTACGGAACTGGAAATGTTGTTTACTTTTTTCATACGTTGGTTCGAAATAGATGAGTAGTGAAAATACAATCCACCCAGTCAGGTTGCTCAGACCGACTGCTCAGGTGAAAATTTTAGAATGTGGTTGTGGGGAAGGTTTAACTCAAAATGGACAGGTGTTTTTGCATCATTAGCACTTCAATTGTTTTAAATGGTTCAAGTATGGTTAAGAAACGGACCGTCGATTTATTAAAATGACATCAGGCAAAGAGTAAAAATCCACGCTGAACGGGCTTTAAACATCTTACCCAATTCATACTTGTGTCAATCTGACACAATCTATCTCAAAAAAAGATGCCAAGACTTAAACGTCTGACAATCAAGGGGTTTTCTCAAATAACTCAAAAATGATTAGGATTAGGATTGGGAATAAAATTCCAGAAAGCGTAGAATTTCTTTTGGTACTTTACTTTATCGAGCCGGTACATAACCGCTTTTTTGGTGGTGGAATGTATGTTTTTCCAGCCTGTATCGATCAAAAGGCCTGTAGAAAGAATTTTGCGGCTAAAATTCCTGCGGTCGAGTTGCATATCATAAATCGCCTCGTACAGTTTCTGCAACTGCGGTATGGTAAATTCTTCGGGGAGTAATTCAAAACCGATCGGATGCAAGGCTGCATTGTATCGAAGGTGATCCAATGCCAATGATACCATCTCATCGTGATCGAATATAAACGCTGGTTTGTTTTTCAGGCTGATCCATTTGGCAAAATGCGCTTTCACTGCTTCCTGATCGTGGTCGTGGATGTTGATCAGCGCAAAAAACGCTACTGACAAGGTACGCTCCACCGGGTCGCGATGCACTTTTCCGAAGGCGCCCAATTGTTCCACATAAATGTTGCTCAATCCTGTCAGGTCGTATAAAATCCGCTTGGCTCCCACTTCAAGGTCTTCATTCTCATGCAGAAAACCACCCATCAGCGACCAATTACCTTCCTCCGGTTCAAAATTTCGTTTTATGATCAGCAGTTTCAGTTCTTCACCGTCAAACCCGAAAATGATGCAGTCAGTAGCAACCAAAATGCGAGTCTTGTGGGGATAACGCGTCATCATAACTAAAGATCGGAAAAATGAGTCTGCAAATGCCGTTGTAAGCCGGACAAGTAAAACTTACATACAGCGTCTGAAACCCTTTTAATGCAATGTCCTGAGACAAAGGTAAAAATTACATTTGGAAATGTGTCAGTAACACACAATTTTTTTTGAAAAAAAATTTAGCATATTATAGGCGCGCGGATTTTAGGGGCGCGGATTTACAGCGATTTTCTTATCTTTTTGTGAGAAAAAATAGAAAAATCCGTAGAAATCCGCTCCATCCGTAAAATTTGCGCCCCCGTAAAAAAGGAGCCGTCCCGAATCTTCGCAGGCGGCTCCTTTTTCAAAACCCGAATGATATTTGGTTTTTTACAACTTTACCGATAAAGTTAATACTGCACTCCGTCCGTCTGAAGGCCAGATGCCAGGCCCCGGATAAAATGCCGGGCGTTTGGTAAAATATTGTTCATTGGTGATATTGTTGACGCTCAAACGCAAGGCCATATTGGGATAAAAACGATAAGAAGCGTTTATATCCAGCAGGCCATAAGCAGGAACCAGTCCTACCGCTCCGGTGGCAGAAGGCGACACGGTGTTTTGCGGGTCTGCAAAAGTTTCTGCCGTATAACTATACAAGGCAGAGATGCTGCATTTTTTATATTTTAAACTCGCACCATTGCGGGAAATCATGTCGGGCACACTCTCTACTTTGTTGCCTGATACGTCTATGTTTTTATCGCCGGAACGAATCGCAGCATTTTCATATTCTGCATCGAACAAGGCCGTTGAAGTAAAAATATTGCAGCGAATGGCATCCGAGAGTTGGAAACTATATTCGACGAATGCTTCCAGACCATGTGTGACGGTATTTCCGATGTTTGTGCGGAGAATAAAAAAGGTATTGCCTTCCTGTAACGAAACGCTTCCGAGGCGGTTATTGTACTGCAAACGGAAAACACTCAAATCCCATTTGAAACCACCGGCGGCGCCGCGCCAGCCTAATTCCGCATTATAGCCGAATGCATCTTTCAGGTTTTTATCCGAGCGTTCCAGTACAGAGGCCGGAATAATATCTTTAAATATAACCGGGCGATAAGCCTGGGAGAAACCGGCGTAGATGTTTTGTCGACTGTTAAGCAGGAAATCAGTACTTATTCCCAGCAAAGGAAAATTGCGTTTGATCGTGTTGGGTAGTTCATTCGGGTCGTAATAGGTGGTTATGCCCGAAAGTTTAGTGTCGCCTGACTCATAGCGGATGCCCGGGCTGAGGGAGAACCTGCGACTCAACTGAAACTTGTTTTCAATAAATAGCGCTATATTTTGACTTTTCAGGTGCAGGTCGCGCGCCCAGCTGTTCGGTATGATACTTAAGTCAAAATCGGAACCGGTCGTACCCTTACCCTGCTGGCAACGATTCAGGTCGTTGTTGATGTATTGTGCGCCTGCCGAGAGTGTAGAAGTATTTCCCCGCAAGGTATAATGCTGCAAAAAGCGCAGTTCCGTAGAGTAACTGTTAAAGCCATCTATATCCACCACCCGCGGGTTATAATCCAACGTGCTGTGGTTGATGGTATCTGCGATATTAGCCGTGCGGTCGATCATTACGCTGCGGCGTTCGCCCAATACGGCCGATGCCCTCCAGGCCAGGATGCTGCGCGCGCCTGTTTTCCATTCTAAAGACAGGGAAGGGACATATATTTCAGGATTGAAATAATTGCGCGAACGGGTCGCCCGGCGCGGGTCGGCCTGGAACATGGCATCCGTAAGCGGCCCGGGAATGTGGTAGATATAATGAGAGCGCAGCAATTCTGCGCCGATCGTCAGGTTTTTGCCTGCTTCGTATTTTAGCACAAGTCCCTGGCCGTCGTAGTCCGACTCGCTGTTATTGCGGTATCCATCCGATATCCGCTTGCTGTAAAAAGCGTAATACTGCAATTTTCCAATTTTGCCTCCCATAGCGTTATAAGTACTCAAAAGACCGTAAGATCCTATGGAATTGATGGTTTCCCAACTGATAGCCTTTGTCGTGTCGGGCTGTTTCAGCACATAATTCAACATGCCGCCAAATTGTGCGCCGTACTGCAACGCACCGGTACCGCGAATGAGTTCGATGCGACCGACCGCTTCCAGGGGCAAGCTGAAATGGCTGGCCGGATAACCGTAAATGTCCGAATTGCTCATCGTACCATTCGCGCGGATATTGAACTCCCAGCCCCTGTGCGGGTCGAGACCCCGCGTACTGATGTTGGTCTGGTTGCCGGTACCGTCCATATCATAGACAAAAACGCCCGGCACTTTTGCAAATATCTGACGGGCTGTTTTTTCGGCAATATTGACCTCCATATTCTGGAGGTTGATCACTTCATTTTTTTTGCCGGCCCAAAGGTAAGCACCCTGCGACTGCGGAAGGCGGACAATCTGCTCCAACTGGGCATTGATTTCCACAGCGCGCAGTTGTTGCGTAGTCAGCGTGTCCGTTTGAACTTGAGCAAATAACAGGGGAGATGCCATCAAAGCGACAGCAACGAAGAATAGTTTTTTCAAAATGATCCGGATTTTAAACTGAATGAGCCTACAAAGGAAGGGGACAAGCCCCATACACGAGCTTAAAAGATACTTAAAATAGTCTCCTGTTCTACCATGCTATTTACCTTTTGCCAGAACCGGCTCTCCTTTTACTTCAATGAGCGTATCATTCCGGTAACGGGAGTTAAAGATCATTTCTCCTTCGGGCGACCACTTGTACAAATAGCCGTTTTTTAGGTTGTTTTCAAAGTTGACCGTGAACTGAATCCGGCCGTTTTCGTACCAAAGGGTGTCTCCACCCTGGTGAGCGCCCGCTTTGAAGTATTGCACTTCCTTGATTTTTCCACTTGGATAATAAACCACGGTGCGCCCTTCTTGCAGGTTATCGTGAAACCAGCGTTCGGCCATCAGTTTGCCATCGCCGTAGTAATCGGTCATTTTGCCTTCTTTTTTGCCGTCGACAAAAGAGCTGCGGCGGGAGACGACACCTGTTTCATATTTATCAATCTTTTCAAATTGTTTAGGCGCTTCCTGCCGGCAAGCGATGCCCCAGCCGGCAATCAGGAAGAGCCAATAGATTTTTTGAAACATATCGTTGAATTAGTTGAGGATGTTGAGTGGTTGAGGGAAATGGTCTAGGTTACAAAAAAGAGGCCGCCATTGCTGACGGCCCCTTCCCCCCATTTATGTTTCAATTTGGCTTGTGTCAACAAGTCCTTTTACTTTTTCCAGGGCAATCTGTTCACCTGACGGCCGACACCTGAACCGAAACGGACACCTTCTTCGCAGTCCATACGGAAGTGAACGCCGAGTGGAACCCGTGACCAGGCATTTTCCTGCGCCATTTCAAAGAAACTACCGAAACTGCGCGGAACGCCCTCAAATTCAGAGCGATTCTCGTGGCAACGGTCAGTCATGGCATACGCATATCCGAAAACGTCACCCAATACTTCGGCGCCGGCTGCGCCCATTGTAGCGTGGCCGGAAGGATAAGCAGGGAAAGAAGGTGTGACACCTTCTTCACCCGTCAGCGGGTTGTACAAAGCAGGTACCCAGGAAGAATCGAAGACGCGGTTGATGTAAGTCTGCGGGCGTTCTACATTGTAGTAGTATTTGGAATACCAGGCGCCTACGGCAGCATCATTCAGCGCCATACCTACTTTAACGGTCATAAACAACGCCGTTTCCAGGTCGCTGTTTTCATCTGACAATACTTGGTCGCCGACAGCCAGCCAGCGCGGGCCGGGGCTGAAAGTCAGGTTGAGGAGGTCATCGCTCCAGAATTCGCCCACCCATTCGTCTTCATAGGACAGTGTAGGCGTATTTTGTGCGTACACTTCCAATGCCTGAGAATACATGTCGGATGTAGTGGAAGCAGAATACGGCAGCGGCGGACGGCAGATTTTTTCAGTCAAAGCAAAGGTGCGAGCACCGCCCCAAACGCCACCCATGGGTTTGCCGGGGCCGGGGAAAGTAGGTTTCCAGTCGCCGTCACTATCAAAGTGATCTTGCCAGTTGTAACTCTGGAACGGATCGAGGTAGTGATCGTGACCAACCAGGTCCGTTTTGGAATACGCCCACACAGCAGCAGCCATTGCTTCGCCGTATTCTTTAGAACGTTTGAATATTTCCGGGCTAACCTCGGCTTCGCCTCTGTCGTTATACTGATTTTCCAGTGCAACCATCTTCTGGCGCAGGTTGTCCGCTGTATTCGGGAAGAAACGCGGCATCAGGTATCCGTATGAAGCATTGATCACCGTAGGCCAGTGGTACTCTTCCGATCCGGCAGCAGGAATGCTGAGACCAGCATACAAATTGGCGACAGAATTGTATTCCGGCATACCCGTGATACATGCTTCCCAGGCAGAAAGACCCATGTAGGCGATGGAGCGAGGCGCAGGGCCGGGGCGGTAGCCTGCTGCATAACGTTCAATCTGGAGAAATAACTCATTCCAGTCATAAACAACCTTGTGGTCAAATGTTTTGACCGATTTGGTATCAACTGAATCGACCGGGTATACATATTTACAGGCGGGGATTAAAACGCCCATAACGAGGAACGCCAAAAGGACTAGAGGTGTGTAACTTTTCAGAAATTGCATAATTTAGTTTTTTACGTGAAACATTTATTGGGAGGTGTAGCAAAGTACCGGCCACTTTTCACTAAACTGTCTAAATTTTGATTAAAAAGCGCTTAAAATCTGGACTCTGCTTATTTTTGACTACTACTTGCCTCGTTTTTTGTCGTGTTTTGCAACCAATACTGTAGATATGAAAGTGTTACTGATAGAAGATGAACCCAAAATGGCCCGTTCTCTTAAAAAAGGATTGGAAGAACATCAGATCGAGGTAGATGCAGCGTTAGATGGTCTAACCGGATACCAATTGGCCATAGACAATGAATATGCTGTAATTATTTCAGATATTATTCTGCCCGGATTGAACGGTATCGATTTATTGCGCCAACTTCGCACCACCGGCAATCGGACGCCTGTTATCCTGTTAAGTGCATTGGGACAAACAGATGACAAAGTTAGTGGTTTTGAAGCAGGCGCGGACGATTATTTGACCAAACCATTTGAATTCCGCGAATTGCTCATGCGTATCCGGGCATTATCCCGGCGACCGGTTGATACATACCAGTCGTCGCCCAACCTGCGCTTCGCCGATCTGGAAATGAACCTCGAAACAAAAGAGTTTTTCCGGGAAGGACAGAAAATTGCACTCACACCGCGTGAATTTTCACTTATGGAATACTTATTGCGTAATCCAGGACGAGTGATCTCTAAAAATGAAATTTCCGAGCGCGTCTGGAACCTGCATTTTGATACGGGAACCAATGTGATAGAAGTTTATGTGAACTTTTTGCGCAAAAAAATTGAAAAAGGTTTTTCCAAAAAGTTGATCCACACCCAGTTTAAAAACGGTTATATCCTGCGGGAAGAAGAAGTCTGAACCTGTTATGCAAATTCGTACAAAACTAACGTTGCAATTTATCATACTCGTGGCCGGCATCCTGCTGCTGTCACTTTGTTTTATTTATTTCAAATTCCGGCAAATCACGGAAGATGAATTTTATAACAACCTTCGTTCCAAAGCGCTGATGACCGCCGAAATGGTGCTCCATGAAGAAGAAAAATTGCAGGTACTGGGGACAGAAAAAAAACCGGAAGCAGTAGAACTGCTTCCATTCCGGGAAAATGTGGTGATCTATAATGCCAAACTGCAAATGGTTTTTGCCTTCAACCGGGATGGAGAACCGCTGACAGACAACCGGCTTCGAGAACTCAATTCCAATGACGAAACCTGTTTTCAACATGGGAAATTACATGCGATTGCAGTGCGGCATACCAGTCACAGCGGCAAGGAATATTTGATTGTAGCCGAATCCATTTTTAATTCAGAGGAACTCGGCAATCTGCGCAACATCCTGATTATCAGTTTCTTTATGGGTATCGGAATTGTAGCTGCCGGCGGTTGGTTCTATGCAGGACAAGCGATGTCGCCCGTATCGCGCATCATCAACCAGGTAGATCACATTTTGCCGTCCGACCTGAGCGCCCGGCTCGACGTGGCCAATAACCACGATGAAATTTCGAGGCTTGTCATCACGTTCAACCGCCTGCTCGACCGCATTCAGTTTGCTTTCAGAATGCAAAAAAGTTTTATTTCCAATGTTTCACACGAACTGAAGAACCCCCTTTCGGTCATTCTTTCTCAATTGGAAGTGGCACTTGACAAAAAACGCAATGCCCCTGAATACCACGCCACTTTGACTTCCGTATTGGAAGATACCCGCGAACTCAGCGAAGTGACAGAAAAACTGCTTCAATTGGCACGCGTTCATTCGGAGGGCGCCAATATTGTGTTTGAACAGGTTCGCTTAGACGAAATCATGCTGCAAACCAGAGCCGCCCTGCTGCGTATGCACCCGGACTATCATATTTCATTTGACATAGATGGCATACCTGAAAGTGAAGACCAACTTTGTGTGCATGGAAATGAGTCGCTGTTGCGCTCGGCTTTCCAGAACCTGATGGACAACGGGTGCAAGTTTTCGCAGGATAAAAAAGTGGAAGTAAAAATTGGTTTCGAGTTATCCGGAAAACACTATGTGGAAATTACGGATCACGGTCCGGGCATCCCTCCCAAAGATATACAATTGATTTTTCAACCCTTTTACCGCAGTTCTCAAAACATTCATGTGCGCGGCTCAGGCATCGGCCTTTCCTTGGTTGATAGCATCCTGAAACTCCACCATGTGGTTTTAGATGTTGTATCGGCTCAAGGGAAGGGAACGACATTCAAGTTGAGTTTCCCGTGAATCTAGAGGTGAGCGGGTGAGAAGTGAGCGCGTGAGAGACATCCCCTTTGGCAGGGTTAATGGGTTTGGGCTTGGGTATTTCAGGCCTGTAAACCTACACCACAAGATGACAAAAGCGATGCACCCCAAACACGAAAAACCAAACACCAAACACCGTTTACGCCTGGTCTTATGAAAAAAAACTGGTTTGTTTTCCTTAAAAAAATACTCGTAACAACCTTGTTACTGGGTATTGTGCTGGGACAAAGCTGCCGTCATCTTGCAGACACAGAGTCTGAAGAACACCGGATCGCCGCAGAAGCCACCCTTGCCTGGAACAGGTTGATGCTCGATCTGGAGAGGTTTACACCCGGATACCGGCCACCTGTGAGCGCCCGGATGTTCGCCTATGTGGAAATGGCTGCCTATGAAGCATCCTTGCCGGATTTGAAAGGCTATGTCTCCATGGAACAATACTGCCCTGGTTACACCAAGCCATCTATTGCGCCCGTTAAAGGCCAATTCCACCTGCCTACCAGTTTGAATGCCGCTTATGCCCAGATATTACGCGATTTTTTCCCGACCACACCGCAACACCTGAAAAATGAAATCAACGTTCTGGAAGAAATATATGCCCGGCGTTTTCACGACATTATTGACAGCCAGATCCTGTATCAATCCAAAACGTTCGGGCAATCCGTTAGTAAAGCCGTTTGGCAGTGGTCAATGACCGATAAGGAAGGCCATGACGCTTTTCTGTATAACTATGATCGCAACTATGTGCCGGATACCTGTGCCGGTTGCTGGCAACCCCGCAACAAACGCCCACTTCCAGCCCTGTTACCCAACTGGGGAAAAACCAGGACTTTCGTGGCAAACACCTCCGATATTCCGGTGAAACCACCCCTTCCCTATGATGAATCGCCTGGTTCAGCCCTGCACACGGAAGCGGTAGAAGTATTATCTGTCTCACACTTCCTAAGTAAAGAGAATCACTGGATTGCAGAGTTGTGGAGCGACGACATTTCGGGGCTTACACTCACACCGGCAGGGCGCTGGATTTCCATTGCCAACCAGGCGCTGGAACAGGCCAATCTTCCATTTACAGAAGTGATAGAAACCTATCTCAAAACGGCGCTCGCATTGTGCGATGCCGGTATCATTGCCTGGCATGGAAAATATATATTCAACCTGGAACGCCCGGAAACCTATATTCGCCGGGTGATGAAAACAGACTGGTCGCCCTTGCACGAAAATCCATCTTTCCCCTCCTACCCTTCCGGACATTCTGCCTTCGGCGCCGCAGCTGCAGAAGTGCTGACAGCACGGTTAGGCGAACATTTTACCTTAACCGACCGAACCCACGAAAACCGGCAAGAGTTTACGGGGAAACCGCGTACCTATCACTCTTTTACTGAAATGGCGCAGGAAAACGCCACTTCCCGTGTATTGCTGGGCGTTCATTACCGCATGGACTGCATCGAAGGACTCCGCTTGGGGAAAAGTGTGGGACAAAAGGTAAATGCTTTGCCACTTAAAAGGGTGGAAGCAAGAAAAAGATAGGTTTGCATCTTCTGAAGCCCTAAAGATTTCCATGCTTTTTATCTTTTCAAACTATGACCATACATCTCAAAAATCCGATTCCGGTATTCCTGTTCATTTGCTGGGCAGCTGTGTTACCAGCCCAAAAGTATATTCCTTTCCCCTACGTTTATGAAAAAGTAGCAACGGGCGATAGCGCAATGGTCGTCACAGCGCATCCCCTTGCTACCCAGGTGGGGGTCGATGTGTTGCGCGCCGGCGGAAATGCCATCGATGCAGCGGTGGCCGTACAGTTTGCACTGGCAGTAGTGTATCCGCAGGCGGGCAACATCGGCGGTGGCGGTTTTTTAATTTACCGCGACAAAAATGGCCTGACAGAGGCCCTGGATTACCGCGAAAAAGCGCCCGCCGCCGCAATGGAAAGGATGTATTTAGACTCTCTTGGCGAAGTTGTTCCCGATAAAAGCCGCTTCGGCGTATTGGCAGCGGGTGTTCCGGGCACCGTGTACGGCATGTGGGAGGCGCACCAAAAATACGGTCGCCTTCCCTGGAATGTCCTGGTTGCGCCTGCTATTGAATTGGCTGAAAAGGGTTTCCAACTCACCGGGGATGAAGCCAATCATCTGAATGTGGAGCGAAACGTTTTTTTGGACAATAGCGCCATCATCCCGGCATTTGTCAGCCAACAACCCTGGGAATTTCGCGACTGGCTGATCCAGAGAGAACTGGCAAATACCCTCAGAACGATTGCCGAAAAAGGGCGCGACGGTTTTTATACCGCCGGAATCGCAGCACTGATCGTGCGTACTATGTCGCAGAAAAATGGATTGATCACTGCCAAAGACCTGGCCGCTTACCACAGCGTCTGGCGCAAACCGCTTGAATTTGATTTTGGCGAATTACATATTGTTACCATGCCGCCGCCCAGCAGCGGAGGTATTATTTTACAGCAACTACTCGGCATGGTCCGTCCGTATAAAATAAAATCACTCGGGTTTCATGCCCAGGAATCCATTCACCTGATGGCCGAAGCAGAACGCCGCGCCTACGCCGACCGGGCAGAACACATCGGCGACCCGGATTTCTGGAAAGTACCCCTCAGCCAGATTACAGCTCCTGCTTACCTGAAGAAAAGAATGAAGGATTTTAATAAAAAAATGGCTACGCCCAGCAGCTCCGTTGCAGCCGGAACACTGAAAGAAAGTGAAGAAACCACGCATTTTTCCATCGTCGATACGGAAGGCAACGCCGTTTCGGTTACCACTACACTCAACGATAGTTATGGCAGCCGGGCCGTGGTGACCGGCGCCGGTTTTATTTTAAACAATGAAATGGACGACTTCAGCGCAAAACCCGGTGCACCCAACCTGTATGGCGCAATAGGTGGCAAAGCCAATGCCATTGTTGGCAACAAACGCCCGCTGAGCATGATGACGCCGACCATTGTCACACAAAAAGACAAGGTTTGGATGGTGGTCGGAACACCGGGCGGAACAACTATTCCCACCAGCGTTTTCCAGGTCATTCTCAATGTATCCCGATTTGGAATGTCATTGCCGGAGGCTGTAAAAGCCGGTCGTTTTCACCACCAGTGGCTACCCGACCAGATATCAGTGGAAGAAAATACGATGCCGGAGGAACTGCTTGCAAAACTAAAAGCAATGGGGCACACGATTTATCTCAGAAAACCCATTGGAAGAGTAGAGGCGATCCTTCGATTGCCAGATGGTACGTGGCAGGGGGTGGCCGACCCGAGGGGTGGAGACGCCGCCAAGGGATTTTGAGGATAGAATTTTGATTTATTTTAAACCCATTATTCGCATAAAAACAAGATATGTTCTCCATCGACGCTGATATTCGCCGCGCAGCCACTTTGCCGGGTCATTTTTACAATAGTCCGGAGCATTTTGAAACCTGCCGGGAAGCCGTTTTTGCCCGATCCTGGCAAATGATCGTCGGCGCCGAAGACATTGTGCGGGTGCCGCACGATGCCATGCCGTTTCAATTTATGGACAATTTCATCGAAGAACCGCTGTTGCTGTTGCGCGATGCACAACAAACCATGCGGTGCATGTCCAATGTATGCACCCACCGCGGCAAAATTCTGGTGGAACATCCCGGCAAATTAGAGCGCGGTATTATTTGCGGCTATCACGGACGGCGCTTTCACCAGGACGGCACTTTTGCTGCCATGCCCGAGACACAGGGCATGGAAAATTTCCCATGCTCCGACGACAACCTGGTGCAACTGCCCTTACACCAATGGCGGCAATTTGCTTTTACCTCCCTCGATCCGGCTTTCCCATTTGCAGAATGGGTAGCCGATATGGAACGCAAAATCGGCTTCCTGCCCATCGAACATTTCCGTTTCCAGCCGGCCCGTTCCCGCGATTATTTAGTGCGGGCCAACTGGGCGCTGTATTGTGACAACTATCTGGAAGGTTTTCATATCCCATTTATACACAAAGGCCTGGCGGCAACGCTCGATTGGGGCGCTTACCGCACAGAAATATCCCGCTGGAGCAATGTGCAGGTGGGTGTGGCAAAAGGCGGCGAGGAAGTTTTCGATCTGCCCAAAGGGCATGAAGATGAAGGTCAGGCCATTGCCGGCTATTTTTTCTGGTTATACCCCAATATCATGTTCAATTTTTATCCCTGGGGATTATCGCTGAATATCGTGCGGCCGCTGCAACCCAACCTGACAAAAGTCAGTTTCCGTGCATACGTTTGGAAAGAAAACAAACTGGGCATCGGCGCCGGGGCCGACCTCGACCTGGTGGAGCGCGAAGATGAGGCCGTCGTGGAACAGGTGCAAATCGGCACCCGCTCCCGTTTTTATAAACACGGGCGTTTTTCACCCCGGCAGGAACAGGGCGTGCATCATTTCCATCAGTTGCTGGCGGCATCACTTTCTGGAAAAAAGAAATAACTTTGCCGCCATGCAAATTGGTAAAACGCTCCTGACCCGCGAACGATTCGCTCTGACCATCGAGCGGCTTTGTCACCAGTTGCTGGAAGACTGGGGCGATTTTTCCAATGCCTGTATCATCGGAATTCAGCCCCGCGGCATACTGTTAGCCGACCGTATCTGCCGCCGCCTCCAGGAACTCACCGGAAACAAACCCATCGATTACGGCAAACTTGACATTACATTCTACCGCGATGATTTCAGAATGCCCGATGGTGACGGCCCTTTGTCGCCGCATCCCAACGAAATCAATTTTATTGTAGCACATAAAAGGGTGCTGCTGGTCGATGACGTACTCTACACCGGGCGGACCATTTCCGCCGCGCTGGCGGCCCTTCAACATTACGGACGACCTGACGCCGTGGAATTGCTGGTGCTGGTAGACCGGCGTTTCAACCGCCACTTACCTATACAACCCAATTATTTTGGCATCGCCGTAGACGCCCTGGATGAAGCGTATGTAAAAGTGCGCTGGCAGGAAACGCATGGCGAGGACGAAATTCTTTTATACGATAAAAAACCCTGATGGCAAAAGGACTTAGCACAAGGCACCTGATCGGTATTAAAAATATCACCGAAGATGACATCCGGCTGATCTTCGAGACCGCCGATAATTTCAAGGAAGTCATCAATCGTCCGATTAAAAAAGTCCCCAGCCTGCGGGACATTACAGTGGCCAATCTTTTTTTTGAAAGCAGCACCCGCACCCGCGTTTCCTTTGAACTGGCCGAACGCCGCCTGAGCGCCGATATCGTCAATTTTACGGCCTCTTCTTCCAGTGTCAGCAAAGGAGAGACGCTCCTGGATACGGTTAACAACATCCTTTCCATGAAGGTGGATATGGTGGTGATGCGCCACCCAGCGCCGGGCGCCTGCGTATATCTGGCTTCGCGGATTCCTGCCAATATCATCAATGCCGGCGACGGCACCCACGAACATCCGACACAGGCGCTGCTCGACGCTTTCTCCATCCGGGAAAAACTAGGCGATGTGGCCGGAAAAAAAATTGCCATCATTGGCGACATTCTGCACAGCCGGGTCGCGCTGAGCAATGTATTTTGCCTGCTGAAACTCGGCGCTAAAGTGCGTGTATGCGGCCCCCCTACCCTGATCCCGAAACATTATGCCCAATTGGGCGTGGAAATATCCCACGATGTACGGGAAACGCTCCGCTGGTGCGATGTAGCGAATGTATTGCGTATACAACTGGAGCGCCAGGACATCAAATATTTTCCCAGCCTGCGCGAATACCACCAGTATTTCGGTATCAACCGCCAAATGCTGGAATCGCTCGATAAGGAAATCGTCATTATGCACCCTGGCCCTATCAACCGCGGCGTGGAAATTACTTCCGATGTAGCCGATAGCAGCCATAGCATTATCCTGCAACAGGTGGAAAACGGTGTCGCGATTCGGATGGCAGTGTTGTATTTGCTGGCAGCGCAAGCGTGAGTAACGCCTAAAAATTGATTTCAATTTCCCTTTCATATGCCGTTTTCAACCAGTCGTGGTGCAATCGTTTAAAAGCCTTTTGCAATGCAGGCAGCGGAGCGATCAGGTTGATTCCCATGTCGTACAAACGCCAGGGCTGGAAGCGCATCAGGTTTTGAAAAACGCTGATTTCGTCTTCCAGTCGCCGGTACACTTCCCGGTCGTAGTTTTTAAAAATACCGGCATCAAAACGTTTGGCTATCAGGGCTTTCTGTGCAAAATGGGCCGCGATATAGCCCGAAATCATGCCTGTTCCGATACCTTCTCCGCTGGTAGGGCACACCAAGGACGCAGCATCGCCTACCAGCAGATAACCATCTCCAAAATTTTTCCTGCGGCGGGAAGCCAGCGGAATGCCCCAGCCGATGGGTTCTTCCAATGGTTCCGCATCCCGAAAACGCGGCGCCATGTGGGGGTCTTCGTACAAAAGTTTTTTAAATAAATCCTTCAGGTTGTACTTGTTTTTGGCGATCAGTTCGCTTACCATGCCGTATCCTACGTTGGCCTCTCCGTTGGGCAACGGAAAAATGTAAAAATAGGAAAGCGGCATTCCTTTGGGCAGGTACACTTCGATCAGGTTTTTAGGGTGTAGTCCGCTAACTCCCCGCCAATACTGGCGCAGGGTGCCTGCATAATGCCGCCGTTCGATGCCCCGCTCGCCGATGCTGCGCAACACAACGGAGTGGTCGCCGTCGGCCCCGACCAACAGCCGGGTGCTGATTTCCAGTTCTTCGCCATTGGATTTTTTAGCCTGAACGCGCCAGGTATTTCCGTCGCGCTCTATTTTCTCCACCTTGGTTTCAGGCAGGAAATTGGCAAAACGGTTGTCTATTTTTTTAACCAGAAACTGGTCGAAATGCAGGCGTTTTGCGGTCCAGAGCACCGAGCGAAGTGGTTCTCCGGCAAGCGGTTCGGGTTGGACAAACTCCGTCGCCCGTCCATTGGGCGTGATGATCCGGGCGCCCCAGGATTGTAAAAAATCCTGATTATCAAACACTTCCGCTGCAGTGATTTCCGGATCGAGGTGCTGCAATACCCTGAAAACTTTCAGGTCGAGGCCGTCACCGCAAATTTTATCCCTCGGAAAACGCGCTGCATCGACGATAGTATGCGGGATGCCCATTTTTGTCAAAAAAAGGGAAGTGGTTGCGCCGGC
>JAYSZC010000881.1:0-7625 GCA_043738235.1 Lewinellaceae bacterium
GTTCAAAATTGTGTGGCGTTTTTCACGCACTTAATTGATTGTCAGAAATTTAACTTCGAGATTCCATACATTTCTGCACACTTCTCACTTTTAGAGGGGCAACTCAACAATCTCAACCCTCAACAATCTCAACTAATAATCCATCAACCCTTTTCCCCCACAATGGTTACCGATTCCGTTGCTATAATCCTGTTATCTGCCTTTGTAAGTTGCCTCGTTGCGGCCAACTGCATGGAATGGGAGAACGGCATTTCCTGTACTTTTAAAGACAGGACACTGCTCCTCTCCCACCCTATGCAGCCTTCGCCGGAGGTGTTGAAACAAAAAGGCCGCCGCGCCGCCGAACAATTGGACACCCTCAGCAATTGGTTCAGCCCCGCCAAAAAATATGTGGAAATTGTCCGGCAGGACCACCCTGTTCGCCCAACCCTGGGGATTGCGATGGGCTTCGAATTTGACGAAACAAACGGAGATTATCCCTATACCCCGGCATTCGCCGTGATGCAACTAAAAGATTTCGGCTGGGGCGGTGTGGAGTTCAGCCGCCGCGATACGCTCAACTACACCGGCATTTCAAATGCAATAAGCGACGACTTGCACATAGAAATCAGCGCCTATCGAAACGATACCATTTTCGGGCACTTTTCAGGAATTTTAATAAGCGGCGGGGGCTCTATGGCGAACCTGGAAAAGGGGGCGTTTGTAGTAAGGTTGTACCGGGTTGAATAAGTAAAAGGGCAAAAAGCAAAGGGCCAACTTTGCCTTTTGCTTTTTGCCCTTTGCCTTTTGCCTTTTTAACTACTCTACCATCAAATTACACCCGCGCATTTCGGCCACATCCAGCCGGCCCAATACCTCGAAGCTGCCGTCAGCGGCTACTTTACCCACATCTTCGGTCTGGAGAAAACTACAGGTATCCAGATTGGCCAGGTCGATGATATTCAAAACGCCGCTGCGCCCGGCCGCTACCTGGCAAAAAGGATCGTTGATTTCCGTGGCAATGACCCGCATGGTATACACCGGACTGAAAACATCACCGCCCAAAGCATACGCCTGGGAAAACAATTCGGTCATACCGTATTCGGCATGGATGCGCTGTACGCCGAATGCCCCGATCAGTGTCTGGTGCAATTCCGCCCGGGTGAGTTCCTTCCGCCGGCCTTTCATGCCGCCCGTTTCCATAATGGTCACGCCGGATAAATCCATGGGACATTGTTCCGCAAAATCCAGCAAGGCAAAACTAACCCCCAGCAACAGCGTTTTATAACCGTTTGACCGACAGGTGGATAAAGTCTCTGTGAGTTTTGTAAAATCGTTCAAAAAAAAGCCGCTTTCGGGGTGTTTAGAAAGCCGGATAAAGTAATCCGCCATGGCAACCAAAGAGGATCCTGTGCGTTCCAGATAGGAAGGCAACAATGCCAGTACACACCATTCGGAAGGGTCGCCATAAAAACCGGCAAATCCGCGGCGGGTGTTGTGCAGGTAAAGATCGAGGTCGCGCACGACGTGTTGCGAAGGTGTCTGACCGCTCGTGCTACTGCTCAAAAAAGTAGTTTGCGACGACCAGACGCCGGTTTGGATCGTGTGTTGTTTAAAAAACTGGATCGGGAGGAAAGGAATTTCGGTCAGGGCATGCACATCGTCAACCGAACGCCCCAGCAATGTTAAATACGTGGCGTACAGTTTGTTATAATGCGCCTGGTACCGAAAAACGGACAATGCAGTCTTTTCAAAATGCCCAGCTGTCAATTCTGCTATGGCTGGCAATAAATCTGATCGTTCAGGTGTTTGCATTGTCATTAAAATAGGCAATTTTTGGCACAAAATACGGCACAAAACTTTTTGATATGAAAAATGGTCTCCTTGGAATACTTTGTCTGGCTTTATTCGCTGCCCTTACGGCGCAGTTTTGTGTAAAACCGCCCGATTATCCGCTCGAACCCGTCATCGAGTTCAAAGGTGTTTCCAAATCGGTGCTGCTGCAGCGCCCGCTTTCACCCGCCGACCCAGATAGCGTGGTGGTCAGTTTCACCTATACCGACGGCGACGGGGACCTGGGTTATCCGGCCAGCGACCCGACAACCAGTGTTTTTTTCAGGGACGAACGCGACCTCTTCGGCAGCGAGCGGAAATTGCCGTACGTCGATCCGCAAGGCGCCGGCAATGGTATCTCCGGTGAAATTTCGGTGGTACTGCCTACAACCTGCTGCATTCATACGAACCCGGAAGGCATCAAAACGGCCTGCGAAAACGTGCCCGTCACAACGGATACGCTGGTCTATGTCATTACCATCCGCGACCGTGCCGGACATGTCAGCAATGAAATCAAAACCACCCCTATCTTATTGATTTGCAAGCAGTAAGAAGTATGAATGCGCACAACCTAAATGTGTGAATATTGCAATTTTTTCCCAAAATAATGTAACGTTTTCTGTAAAAATCGCACAAATTTTGCAAGGTGAAATTTCTTCCCAAATCGAAACCCTTGCGTTTCGTCATTTATACTATTTGCGCAATTCTGCTGCTGATAATAGCTGCTACCTATGCCCTGACACTTCCGGCGGTACAACAACAAATTACCCGTAAAGCGGAATCCTTTTTGCAGGAAAAACTCGGCACCCGCGTTGAAGTGGGGGCCATTCGCCTGCGTTTCCCGTACAAGGTCTCGCTGGAAGATTTCCTGCTGGAAGATCAGCAGGGAGATACCCTGGCGCGTGTCGGCAGCCTGGTCGTCTCCGTAGATATGTGGAAACTGCTGGATCAGACCATCGAGTTGCAAAAAATCTCGCTGGAAAATGCCGGGGTCTACCTCCATCAAAAAGACAGCAGTTATAATTTTGATTTCATCATGCGCGCTTTCGCGCCGGACGCTCCTGTGACAGCCCCGACAGATACCACTGCATCCCCCTGGAAAATAAAATTCGACCTGACGGAGGTAGAACTGAGCCATGTCAATTTTTTGCTCATTGATGAAGACACGGAAAGCACCACGCAAGCCAATATCGGGACAGCCGAAACTGTGATAGCCAACGCCGATCTGAAAAATATGTATTTTGAATTGGACGGATTGCGGCTGGCCGATTCTGATATTCGGCTGATACAAAAGAAAAAATCCGTTGACGACGGCATACCCGCTGCGCCATTCGGCTTGCTGCTGAAAGACGGCGATATTACACGTTCGCGTATTGTCTATTCGACCACCGAAATGGCCCTGGATGCTTTTCTGGAAAAAACCGTACTCGACCAACTCCAACTCCGATCGGCCAATGATGTGCTGGGTATCCAGGCAGAGGGCATCAAGATGGAAAACAGCACAGTGGCTTATCGCGATCCGGCTGTCTCCCCTACCCCAGGCCACTTCAATGCCGGCGACCTGGATATGCGCCAACTGAATGCCGAACTGCCTGCATTTTCTTTTCAAAACGATACCTTGTTTATGGAGGCCGATGCGTTGTCCGGCAACGACAAAAGTGGCGTGCAACTGTATTCTTTGCGCGCGGTGGCACGGGTCACACCCGGCAGCATAGAACTTAAAAACGCGCAAGCACACCTGAATCAAACCTATCTGGATGGCGATGTAATGTTGTTCAAAAACAACAAGGCCACTTTCGACCGGATGCAGGTACAATTGCGGTATCTCAAAGGCGTCATCGGCGACCTGATTGTCCTCTTGCCGCCGCAGGAAAACCCCGCTTTATCCCGGCTGGCCGATATGCCCTACGAAGTGTCGGGCAATCTCAGCGGATGGCTGGAAAACCTGCAAACAGACAACATCCGGTTCCGGGCAGGTAGCGGTACGGTGGCTCATTTTACGGGTTCCGTACAACAACTCACAGAGCCTTCCAAATTAGGTATGAACCTGAATATCAGCCGTTTGGAAACCAATCGCGCCGATCTTGTCCGCTGGATGTCCGTCACTTCAAATGGATCGGCTGCCGCCAGGGATAGTTTGCTGGCCCAGCCACTACCCGCCTTTTTGAGCGCCTCCGGTACAGTCTCGGGCAATATGTCGCGCCTGCAATTGAACCTGCGCGGCGACATCAGCGCATTGCAGACAGGCACTGCTTTCCCGGCAGTGACAGGCCCGCCGCTTCAATTTGACCTGACGGGCGCCCTGACGGACGCAAACGACCCGGATCGCCTCGGTATGGATTTGCAGATAAACCGCATGGACGCGCCTAAAAACTTCTTTACTGTTCTGGAATCCGGCAGCCTGCAACTGCCCGATCTGTTGCAGGCCACGGGCACCTTGCGCGGCACACTGGCAGCATTGAATACCGATTTAAAAATAAATGCCCTGCGCGGCGGGGCGACCAGTCGCCTTGCTTTCAAAGGTTTGCTGAAAAATGTGCGCACGCCCGATCAATTGGGTTTCGACGTGACCTTTGAGGCTTCGCTGGCGCGCCGGGAAATATTGGGTTATGTGCCCGATTCGGTCGTCACGCCTGTATTGCGGCTGCCCGATTTTGTGCAGGTCAATGGAAAGGCAAAAGGTACTGTACAAGACGCAGCGGGCAAAGCCAGCATCGGTTTAGGCAATTTAGGGCAAATCCATGTGGATGGAACGCTGCGCGACAGCAGCTACCAAATGAATCTAGTTGCCCAAAATATTCGGGTCGATGAACTGGCGGTGGACACCACTTTGCGCCCGTTCAAATCACTGGGCATGACTGCTCAAATCAACGGCCAGGGTTTTGATTTCGGCCAAACCGCCCGCATCCAGTTGTCAGGGAAAGCCGACTCCATGATCTGGGACAACCTCATTCTGCGTGACATTACGTTTGACGGAGATGTAGACGGCAAACGATTCAGGGCCGGACTGCAATCGCCCGATGAACGGGCGGCAGTGCGATTGGAATCATCGGGCGATTTCAGTACCGGCAAACCTGTGCTGGACCTGGATCTCGCTTTGAACTGTTTAGACCTGCGCGAATTCGGCTGGTCCAACCGTCCTACCAACATTTGTATGCGCATCCGTTCCCATTCCGAAGGTTTGTCGGCTGATACATTGAAAGCCCATATTACGATTGAATCAATTGATTTACAATATGATACGGTACACGTGAATCCGGGCGACATGACGCTGGATATTTCATTAGACAATAACCATAACAAGATCAATATCGCCTCCGACTGGCTGGAGGGAGAAATCAAAGGCTTCTTCGCATTAGACGAACTGTCCACTACCATCGCCAACATTGTCGAAAAATATTTCGTAGTGGATCGCACGGCTTATATCCCGAGGATCGGTACCGATTCGCTGTCGGTGCAACTGCATTTGCTGCGACCGGATATACTTACGACGGGTCTGATACCCGGCTTGACCGAGCTCAGCCGGGTCAAACTGGAAGGCTCCCTGGTAGCACAACGCCATTATTTCAACCTGCTGGTACAGGCGCCGCGTATTGTTTACCGCGATTGGGACGTGGATTCGCTAAACATACGTGCTTATGCAGGCGATACGGCGGCATTGTTTGTCATGACTACGCCTTTAGTGAAACGCGGAAAAGAGGATTTTATAGAAAATGCCGTGTTGAACGGGCGTTTTTTAGACAATATCGCCAATGTTTCCTTCAAAGCAAGCGATGATGAAGGAAAGGAGCGATTTATGCTCGCCTTACAAGCGACGATCGACAACCGAAAGAAGGAAACCATTGTCATGTTTTTCCCTCGGCAGATCATTGATTTTAAAGAATGGACAGTCGATACCGACAACCAGATATTTATAAATTCGGGCGGTGTAGAGGTAAAACAGTTTTCATTGACCGGAGACGGGCAATCCATACAGGTAAGCGGTAAGACCCGTAAATTGAAGGCCGGAAAAACCGGTGTGGACTTCGCGGTTGATATTGACCGTTTGAATTACAACAACTTCGACATTTTTGTCGCCGGAATTTTTAGTGAACTGGGTGGTTGGGCCGATGCGCACATAAAAATTTCGGGCACTACCGACGCCATGCAGATTCGTGGCAAAATGCAGTTGCACGAGACATTTTTTACGCCAGTGTTGACCAATGTGCGGTATGAACTAAGTGAAACGCCGCTCGAATTTACCGAATCCGGGCTTTCATTGGACGGCCTCACCTTGCGCGACCCGTATGGCAAAACCCTGGAAATTAATGGTAAATTAATCACCAAAGACTGGTCAGACATCCAGTGTAACCTGAGATTGCGCGCCGACCGCTGGCAGGCGCTCAACTCGACCAAACAACAGAATCCGGTGTATTTTGGTGAATTATATGTCTCCTTGGACGGCACCGTGCGCGGGTCGATCAGTCAGCCCGATATCCGGGTAGTGGTCAAAACCGCCAAGGAATCGAGCTTCACGTATGTGTACGATGTAGCCACACAAGCCCTGCAACACGAAGGCATTGTGTTTTTTTTGCCGCCGCCGCGCCAGTACGTACGCCCCCCCATCTACGACGCGCCGGTTAACATCCAGCCATATACCCTGAGTGCCAGTATTGAAATTGATTCGAACCTGACCATCAACAGCGTCATCAATCCGGTAACCGGCGACGATTTTCATGGAAAAGCCACCGGCAGGCTGCAATACGACCTGATGGCCAATGGCAATATGACCCTGGCCGGACGTATCGAATTGGTGCGCGGCGTGTACAATTACTCCTACCAGTCCGTTGTGAAACGCAGTTTTGACGTGACCAACGGCAGTTCGATTTCCTGGACGGGCGACCCGCTGAAACCGGAATTAGACCTGCGGGCGCGTTACAAGTTCAAAGCATCTCCTTTTCCATTGGTGGTCAATCAGTTGTCTTCTGCTTCGGCAGAAGATGCCGCCGCATACCGCAAGACGCAGACCTTCTTTTTACAAACGACCTTGAGCGGTTCGGCCACACAGCCCGATGTTAGTTTTCAGTTCATTTACCCTTCTTCTGAAAAGCAGGAAAGCCTCAGCTCCGGCTTTGGCAACCAGGAGGCAGGTCTGGTGGAAAGCGCGTTGTCCAACGTCAACCAGGACAAAAACCTGCTTTCGAGGCAGGTGTTCGGGGTCTTGTTGCTGCGAAACTTTATCGGAGAATCCATCGGCATCACTACCTCTCTCAGCGGTGGAAATCCCCTGCAAGCGGGCCTGAGCAGTTTTCTGACCGGTCAACTCAACGCTTTGGCCGACCAGTACCTGACCTGGATAGACGTAGACCTGGCGACTACGGAAGGCGCTACCAACACTGGCAGCAGCGATGCAGAAGGCACCACCAATTACCAGTTGCGTTTGCAAAAATCATTTTTTGAAGACCGCCTGACCTTCAAACTCTCGGGCGGCACCTCTGTCGGCGCCAACGGCGACGACGTTCACAGCGCCCTGGAAAATGCGTCCGTAGAATACGCCCTAACACCCAATGGAGAATTAAAAATTACGATCTTTTCAGAAAGAGGTTTTGAACTGCTCAATGCCTCCTCTGCCAACCTGCGGAATTCGGGAGCCGGTTTTATATTGACCAAAGAATTTGGTAAGAAGTAAAAAACATAGATGAACATAAAATTGTATACCCAGATATCAGGCTTCCTATTGCTTGCGCTATCGGTACTCGGCACCGGCTGCACCGGCACCGGTCGACTCGTCGAAGGAGAACGCCTGTACGCCGGGGCCAAAGTAAAAATCAAAA
>JAYSZC010000882.1:0-7620 GCA_043738235.1 Lewinellaceae bacterium
CTGACGACTTTGTACTAAACATATGACTTCTACTGTTCAATACCTCGGCGAGCTCCGTACCGAAGCCACCCACCTGCTCTCCGGTGAAAAAATCATCACCGATGCCCCGCCCGACAACCAGGGCCGCGGCGAGGCTTTTTCCCCTACCGACCTCTGTGCCACCTCGCTGGCTTCCTGTATGCTGACCCTCATGGGCATCAGCGCCCGCAACCACGGGCTGGATATCACCGGCGCGCGGGCCGAAGTCACCAAAATCATGGCTGCCGACCCGCGGCGCATCGCGCGGATCGAAATCAAGTTTACGATGCCTGCAAATGGGTATACAGACACACAGAAAAAAGTGCTGGAACTGGCTGCAAGAACCTGCCCGGTGCATTTTAGTATTGCGGAGGGAATAGAGGAGGTGCTGGAGTTTGGGTGGTAGGTTTTCAGCGTTTTACAGCCAAAAAATCCAAAAAGCGCTTCGTATGAGAGCATTGATCTGCGACTTTCTTCGGATAGATGGCGCCCAATAATTCAAATGAAATTTTGCCTTTGGCATATTTTTTCTCGCCGCAGTCAGCGGTCGCTTGCTCAAGCGTATCAAAAATGCGCTGCTTGTCAACGGCTTCCATGTCGGGCCACACAGGTATTTTTCCTGATTTAAAGTTACTGCCAAAATATTTTCCGAGCGCTTCAGGATCAGATAGTAACCAGGTTTCCATTACCCGAACCATCAGGTAGGCATGTTCTTCACTTGCCTGATCCGGTTTGTCCAAACCGTCGCGGGTTTTCAGATGTTGCCATACGCCGTGGCCATCTGCAAGGGCATCCTCGCTATCCAACAACAGGAGCGGCAATTCATCTTTTTTTCGGTTTTGAAATGCCGTAACAAATAAATCGTGGGTGTTTTCTCGGCCTTTACCACGCATTGGTCGGGGCATTTTTCCTGTTAGGCCGGCCTTTTCGAAAAACTTAGTCCACGCTTTTTGAAAGCAAATTTCCAAGTATTTGCCTTCGCCGCCACCTTCAATATAGACTTTAATTGTTACCATCTTTTACCTCCTATTTCACCTCGTAGCCAAAGTTGCCCCAGACTGTAATCAGTGAGCCAGTGGGCAAGGTCTTCACGATTGAGTCGTTTAATCTGTGTTTGGCCTTGGGGTTTTTCGCAGACCAGGACAGATTCGGGTTGACTACTAAGGGCATCAATTAATACGTCCGAGTGTGTGGTAACAAAGAGTTGAGTTCTTGCGGAAGCATCAATTAATAAGTCCGCAATATGTGGGATTACGTCTGGATGTAATCCTAATTCAGGCTCTTCAATACAAATAAGTGGCGGAGGGGTGGGGTCAAGCAATATTGCAAGTAAGCATAGATACCGTAGCGTACCATCTGACAGGCGCGTAGCAGGGATTGAAAAATCTCCTTCGGTGAAAATTATTTGTACAGTACCGCCCGCTGTATTTATATCAAAGTCGCTAAAACCTTCGTATAAGTCTTTTAAAGAGCTGATGATTGATCGTTTTACCGATGGAATAGTACGTAAACGAGATAAATACATTCCTAAATTTGAAAAATCTTGTTCCAAACGGTCATTGCGTTGGTCAGCAGGTTGTGGGCTACGATGATTAGACTTACGCCCGAAAGACCACTCTCTATAGAGTCTCATTTTTTCATACGAACCTGCCAAAAAAGATAGTTCAGGATAGGAATCTGGATCACGGCGTTGAGAAAGTATAGAAATATCGGGAGAAATACTATCTCGTGACAATTCTCGTGTCCGTTGGTCAGAGTCATTAATACTTACCATTGGACGGCCATTCAAATATCGATAGTAAAACATTACATCTGGCATGTTTCCTTTGGGTCTTTCATTCTCAATTCTCTCGTCTTTTATTAAAAATTTATCAGATGAATAGTAAAGGGCAATACGATGTCTTAGAGGTTGTGAGCCTTTGGGGTAATTCACAATTGCCTCCAAATAAATATCTGATTTTTCATTAGATCCTTTCCAAATCCATTCTCCAATACCTCCTCCCATTCGAATAGGAGATAAACTATCATCTGAAGGAGCAACTCTTAATAAATCCAGCAGTTCCAAAAAATTCGATTTCCCCGATCCATTCGGTCCGATCAGCACATTCAGGTCGTGCAATTCAAGATCCAGCCCATCCGGTCCGAAAGAAAGCAAATTCGATGCTTTGATATGTTTAATCAGTCTCATGCGGCAAAAATTTGAATGCAAATATAAAAAAACCGGGCGAAGCAGTGTTGCTTTGCGTAGTAGATATATTGAACGAAATAATTGAGTTTACTTCATCATTTTGCTTCTAATAACTGATCAAAAGCCATGGCAAAAGCAAAACTCGCCGACCTTAAACGCTACCTTGCTGAACAAACCGAAAGAGAACTCCGGGAAGAAATTCTTCGGTTGTTCGGCAAACTCAAACAAGTGCAGGATTATTATGCCCAGGAACTTATGTCGCCTGCGGAGCGTCAGGTTATGCTTGATCAATATAAAAAGAAAGTGGACGGTCATTTTTACACGCGCTCAGGTATGCCGAAGATTCCCAGCAACGCCGAACTGCGCCGGCTGATGACGGAATTCGAGCAAATATCCGTAGTCAAAGCCGATGTGGTTGAACTGCTGATTCACCGGGTAGAAAAAGTAGTCGAATTTGCCAATGACTTCGGCGGCATGCCGGATGGCGACTACAACGCGGCTGCTAATGCTTATGAAAAAGCGCTGAAACTCATCGTGGAACACAAACTGGAAGATTATTTTCGTATTCGGTGTCGCGAAATTGCGCTCGGGAAAGATAACTATGACTACTATTTCAAAGAGATGCTGGAAGAATTGAACGAGCAGTTTTTAAAATAGTTAAATAATTTTTACCATGTAATTCCGAAAATAATTTGCAGAATTGCAGGGTAAATATTAATAATGTACTTCAGTCTCAATATCTTAGTGGTGGCATGCTTTTTCAGATTTCTCCAAGTTATATGAAACCAACAGGCATAAAACTTTCATTCATTGAAGATCAACACTACCTCGATTCGCCGGTTTTTTGCCCGGCCCGTCTCTGTATCATTATCCGCGACTGGCCACATTTCTCCCAACCCTTCACAAACAATTTTCCTGGCATCCATCCCTTTTTGAATGAGCACTTGCTCGATTATTTCGGCCCGCGCCAGTGAAAGTTTCAGGTTAAATTCATCGCTGCCGACATTGTCCGTATGTCCGCTGATGAATACTTTTTCGGGATTTCGGGCGATAATTTTATCGGTCAAACTGTCGGTAATGGCCGCATAACGCTCGTTGAGTGTGCTTTTATTAAAATCGAAACATACGCCTGCCAATACCAGCGTATCGGATCGTTGCGGCGTATCGGGCATTTTTTCCGGCTGCGCTATTTCCGCTTTCACCGGAACCTCAAATACTGCATTGGTATTGCGTATGGTATCCTCCGCAGCATCCGGGTCCGGAAATCCATAATGTCGCCGGTTTTCGGCATAAATTTCGGCGCGTTTTGCTTCGGCTTCAGGGCAGATTTGTATTTCTTTATTTTCTGGAACCAGTTCTATATTGTCTAAGTAGGTGAGATGGAACCAGTCGCGTTTGCCCAATTTCTGACCTGCATCGAAGTAACCGATGTATAAAAACCGCTCTTCGCCCGAAGCCTGAAATGTGGCTGCAAACGGGAGCCAGTCCATCTTTTTGATTTTTTTGAGACTGTTATTTTCAGTGATCGTAAGCGTTGGTTGTAAGGTTTTCTGGTTAAACCGGCCCTTCAAATTTTCCGCCGACAAAAAAACTCCGAAGCTCCTGAATTCAGCCCCACGCAGGTTCAAATCGAACGATATATGGTACGGTTCTCCTGCAATCAATGGACATAACAATTCGGTAAACAGGAACGTCCGCATTCCCGGATCGTTGGATAACCGGATTCCCACTTTGCTACCCTTGTCGTTTTGTACATAAAACGTGCGACCGTAATTCACTTCCAGCCAGGCTTCCGGGGCACAGCGGGCTATAAATTCGGTACAAATATTTTCATCTTCAAAACCGGGGTTGGCGAGCAGATTTTGGGCAGAAATGGAAGGTTGGGCAGTGAAAAAGAAACAAATTCCAGATAGTAGGGAAATTGACCTTGCTTGCATGTTGTGGTACTGTTTTTTCACAAAACAAGAAAACGAGCGGGTAAATTGCTGGTGATGAAATTTTGACAGATGGGAACCACATGGTCGAGTGTAGCCACCGTACCGGCTGCTTTAGCTGCCGGAGGATGCCAAACGTAGCATCCGGCAGCTAAAGCAGCCGGTACAAATCACTCTAACCCAAGTTGGATCAACAGATCCACAAAAGAAATAATACGTGTATTTTGGTATTGGCCCAATTCAAGTAAAAGTTTATCGCCGGTGACAAGGAAATCGGCCTGCACTTCATCAGCCAAATTCAGCAAATAATTATCTTTTGCATCCTGGAAATTGGCAGTACTAGCGCCTAATAAATCTACATAATTAGCAAACTGGGATAGCAGTTCAAAGATTTCTTTAACGCGGTCCGGTTTTAGGTATTTTTTTAATCTTGGACGTTGAACTACTTCTGCTATTTCCCGATTCAGGTCAATGCTGGCATACAATTCCACATCAGGATGTGGAAGTACTGTACGCAAGCGTTCAAGGCTTTTACCCATGCCAAAACTCACCCACAAATTGACATCAATAATAATTCGCATGGTTCATTGGGCTTTGCCATACCGATGTTCCATCACTTCATTCAAAATGTCCACTTCAGTTAAAGGCACGCTTTTCGGCGCACGCTGGATAAACCGTTTTAACACATCTTCAGGCGTTTCAACCTGAACAAAGTCAAACAATTTGAGCATGGCGATAAGCGCCTTTTTCTTGTTTTTATCAACAGTCAGTATGATGCGTTCGGATGATGCGGACATAATGATGAATTAATTTTTGAGAAGTAAAGTTACGATTTATTCGCATTTCAGAAAATAGCCTGACTGCCTGTATCAGGACAGCCAGACGGATCACTCCGCCGGACTGTCCCTTTATTCTATTCCACCGAACAGGGTTCGGTGTTACAGCATCCCTTTCACCAGTTCCGCAAAAGCCTCCACAGATAAAACGCCCTGGTCGCCTTCACCCTGCTTGCGCACGCTGATGGTGCCCGCTTCCACTTCCTTTTCGCCCACGATGAGCAGGAACGGGATACGTTTCATTTCGTTGTCGCGGATTTTCCGTCCGATGGTCTCGTTGCGGTCGTCCACGATGCCGCGCAGGTCGTCGGCTTCCAATTGTTGTCTGACCTGGTAGGCGTATTCCACAAACTTGTCCGACACCGGCAGGATGGCAAACTGCTCGGGGCTGAGCCAAAGCGGGAATTTGCCGGCGCAGTGCTCGATCAGTACTCCCGTGAAACGCTCCATCGAGCCGAAGGGTGCGCGGTGGATCATCACCGGGCGGTGCGGCTGGTTGTCAGCGCCGATGTAGGTCAGGTCGAAACGTTCCGGCAGGTTGTAGTCCACCTGGATGGTGCCGAGTTGCCAGGAGCGACCCAGGGCGTCGCGTACCATAAAGTCGAGTTTCGGGCCGTAGAAAGCCGCTTCGCCGTAGGCAGTAATGGTAGTAAGTCCTGCTTCCTTTGCAGCGTCGATGATGGCTTGTTCGGATTTTGCCCAGTTTTCATCGGTACCGATGTATTTGGCTTTGTTGTCCGGGTCGCGCAGGCTGATTTGGGCGGTAAATTTATCGAAACCCAGTTTAGCGAGTACAAATTGAGTCAGATCCAGCACCGCCAGGAATTCCTCTTTCAATTGTTCTTCTGTGCAGAAAATGTGCGCATCGTCCTGCGTAAAGCCGCGAACGCGGGTCAGTCCATGCAGCTCGCCCGACATTTCATAGCGGTATACGGTACCGAATTCCGCGAAACGAACCGGCAGTTCGCGGTATGAGCGCGGACGGTGGCCGTAGATTTCACAGTGGTGCGGGCAGTTCATGGGTTTCAGCAAAAACTCTTCGCCTTCCTGCGGGGTGCGGATGGGCTGGAACGAATCGGCGCCGTATTTTTCCCAATGCCCGCTGGTGACATAGAGTTTTTTAGAGCCGATATGCGGCGTGATAACAGGCTGGTAGCCGCGTTTGATCTGTTCTTTTTTCAAAAAGTCTTCCAGTCGCTGGCGCAACGCGGTGCCTTTCGGCAGCCAGAGCGGCAAGCCGGCGCCCACTTTTTCGCTGAACATAAAGAGTTCCAGTTCCTGGCCGAGTTTGCGGTGGTCGCGTTTTTTCGCCTCTTCGATCATCACCAGGTATTCTTCCAGTTCCTTTTGTTTTGGAAAGGTGATGGCGTAGATGCGGGTCAGTTGTTTACGCTCGATGTCGCCGCGCCAGTACGCACCGGCGAGGTTGAGCACTTTCACTGCTTTGATGTTTTCCGTGTTCGGAATGTGCGGGCCTTTGCAGAGGTCGGTAAAGTTGCCCTGCTGGTAAAAGGTGATCTGGCCGTCTTCCAGGCCTTCGATCAGTTCGAGTTTGTACTCGTCGTTTTTTTCGGTGAAATACTTGATCGCGTCGGCTTTGGACACCTCCGTACGTTTGTATTCACTTTTGGTACGCGCCAGTTCCAGCATTTTCTGCTCGATTTTGGCGAAATCGGCGGGCGTAAGCACCCGGTCTCCGGTGTCCACGTCGTAGTAAAAACCATTGTCGATGGCGGGGCCGATGCCGAATTTAGTGCCGGGAAACAAATTTTCCAGCGCTTCGGCCAACAGGTGGGCCGAGGAGTGCCAGTAGGTTTGTTTGCCTTCTTTGTCCTCCCATTTGTGAAACACGATGCGCGCGTCGGCGTCGATGGGCCGGCTGAGGTCGCGGACTTCTCCGTTGACCGAAGCGGCCAGGACTACGCGGGCGAGACCTTCACTGATGGACTTGGCCACATCGAGGGCAGTGGTTCCGGCGGCATACTGACGAATGTTGCCGTCGGGAAATGTGATGTTAATCATGGAATAAAATTGTTTTAGCCCACCCAAACGAAAGGCGGGTGCCCGTGCTCCATACGAACGGAGGGGGCGGTTTGTGAAAAATGAGAAGCAAAAGTAATGATGAATGATGAACGATGAATGATGAATTTTTGGCCGGCAGGTAAAGTGAGTCCTATTTTTATATTTTAAAATATTGAATTACAATGAATTAGAATATTTTCATCATTCATCATTCATCATTCATCATTCATCATTCATCATTCATCATTCATCACCTCCATCGACCACGCTTCCGCTTTCTCCGCAAAAAGCGCTTTGGTTTTAGACCAGGTGTCGCGGAACAAGTCGGATTGGCGGTAATTGTCCAGGGCATCTTCAGAATCCCAGATGCTGAAGGTAAACATCACATTCGGCAGTTCCGTGTGCCGGAGTAGTTCCATGTGTTGACAACCCGGAAATGCGCGGATCCGTTTTTTAGTCGGCTCGAATACATCGTCCTGGAAAACCCGGGTGGCATCCGGGCGAAAGGTCATGCAGGGGGTGATGGAGAATTATGAGGTTGAGCATGAGTTCCCCGGACTTGGGCTCCGCACGATGTGCCTGAACGCCCGCAAGGTGTTCTACAAAGGCGGCGCCGGCACGA
>JAYSZC010000883.1:0-1214 GCA_043738235.1 Lewinellaceae bacterium
TCAGGGTTTCAAAGTCGATATTGCCGATGGGCAGGCCTTTGTCTTTCTGGAATTTGCTCAGGGCCGCTTTGGTACCCGGCCCCATTTTGTTGTCGGCCGTTCCAGTATAATAACCGGCTTTTTTCAAGGCCGTCTGAATCTCGCTGATCTTATAGCCGGTCACATTTTCGCCGCAGAGGATTTCGCGCCACTCGCTAAAACCGCCCGCTTTGACGAGTTTTCGTTTGGTGACGGAAATGTATTCCGGCGGGATCGTTTCCGTGCGGCTGCTTGCTTGTTTTTTGATCACTTTGGCTGTCACAGCCTTGTACTCAGCCGGTATGAGTTCTTCCCGGAAAGACGGCGGCATGGTTAGCACCTGTTTGGTTACCGTGATATATTCGTCGGTGCTGCGCACTGTTTCGGCTTTGTATTCGGCAGGTATGATTTCTTCCTCCACCCTGGCAGGTGTCTTTATTTTCTGCACGGTTCTGGTTCCCATGACTGCGGGAATCTCGATGGTTTTGATACAACCGGCATCTGCGCCGCCGGAGCCGTCGCAACCTTTATTGACGCGCCTGGTAATGGTCTGGTATTCGGCGGGTGTTTCCACCAGGCACCACACAAGGCAATCGTCGGGATTGGCGCTCAGGCAGGCGGCATCCGCTTTTTTCTTCACCCATTTGGTAGCGGCGGCTTTGGTATCTATCCGATCGGTCACCGTTTCAAATCTGGGTTGCAGCACTTCAATCCGGTAGGTCACAGGTTCGATGGCATACGGTTCGCTCACGTTTTCGTATACGGCAGGCACTTCGACGTACCTTTTGCTTTCCGGCTTGACCATAATGTATTTGGTGGCCGTTGCTGCGGGAGAAGCCAGGCTTCTACTCACAGCGGTGACATCCACCCGGTCTGTTAGCGTCTGGAACTTCGCAGGGATCATCACGTACCGTTTGGATGCTTCTTTGACGAGCTGGTATTGTGTTTTTGTTTCATACTCCGCCGGCACGATAAAAGCCTGCGTTGTGGCCTGTTTAACCGCTACCTGCTCCGTGGTCGTTTCGTACACATCTGCGAAATGGCATTTGGCATAACATTTACCGGGTTGCGCATTGGGCGGCACATCTCCTGATTGCGCCATAGCCGTTGAGGCAAAAGCCAGCAAAAATGGCAAGATAAATTTCATGGTGTATTGGCTCATATTGTTGGAAAGGTTTGATGGTTTGAAAGGTTTG
>JAYSZC010000884.1:0-2981 GCA_043738235.1 Lewinellaceae bacterium
GTCGCCGGGATACAGGGGGCGTTCGCTCATCCAGCAGATATCCAGTTCCAGGTCTTGCGTGACATAAGGTTGTACGCCTTCCACACGAATGATGGAATCGCCGCGCGAAATGTCTATGTCGTCTTCGAGGTGCAGCACAATGGGCTGCGGCGCAAAGGCTTCCTCCACTTCCTGCTGGTGTACTTCGATGGCTTTAATGGTCGTTTCAATACCCGCAGGCAGCACCTGCACCCTGTCGCCACGGCGGAAACTGCCGCTGCGCAAGGCGCCGGCATAACCGCGGTAGTCGTGCAGTTCTTCCGTGCGGGGACGGATCACATACTGCACCTGGAAACGGGTGGCCTCGTCTTCCTGCACCTCGGCCAGTTCTACTGTTTCGAGGTGATCCAGCAAGGTTTTCCCGGTGTACCAGGGCATTTTTTCTGAAACACTTACCACATTATCACCGGCCAAAGCGCTCATGGGAATAAACGTAACCTCTTGTAAACCAAGTTTTTGACTCAGTTTTTGGTAATCGGCGGCAATGCGGTAGAACACCTGTTCGTCGAAATCCACCAAATCCATTTTATTCACTGCGGCTACGATGTGGGGAATACCCATCAGGGAGGCCACCATGCTGTGGCGGTGTGTTTGTTCCACCACGCCCTGCCGCGCATCGATCAGGATAATCGCGAGGTCGGCATTGGAAGCGCCCGTCACCATATTGCGGGTGTACTGTACGTGGCCCGGCGCGTCAGCGATAATAAATTTGCGGCGCGGCGTATTGAAATATTTATACGCTACGTCGATGGTAATACCCTGCTCCCGCTCGGCGCGCAGGCCGTCGGTCAGCAGTGAAAGATCCAGTTCGCCGTCGGGTTTGTTCCGGCTCTGGCGCTCCAGGGTATGCAGTATGTCGTGCGACACGGCTTTGGAATCAAACAACAGGCGACCGATCAGGGTGCTTTTGCCGTCGTCGACGGAACCGGCGGTTATAAATTTCAATATATTCACTTTACTTTTTTTAAAAAGTTATTAGTTATCGGTTATTAGTTATCAGTCCACTTTTGTTTGGCTTTATTAATTGATCAGGCCAAGCGTTACAGCACTGATAACTAATAACTGATAACCAGTTAGAAGTATCCGTTCTTTTTCCTGTCTTCCATCGCTGCCTCCGACAGGCGGTCGTCGAGTCGGGTGGCGCCGCGTTCGCTGATTTTGGTATCGATAATTTCCTGGATAATGTCGTCTACGGTGATAGCCGGACTTTCCACGGCAGCGGTGCAGGTGGCATCGCCGACGGTGCGGAAGCGCACTTCGCGGTTGGTTCTCACATCATCGGCGTCGAGGTGAATATGTTCGGTGATGGCTAATAACTGGCCGCCGGGGGTGATGACGCAGTCGCGGGAATGCGAGAAGTAAATGTTCGGCAATTCAATTTTTTCGCGGCGGATATAATTCCACACGTCGAGTTCGGTCCAGTTGGAAATGGGAAATACGCGCATGTTTTCGCCTTTGCGAATGCTGCCGTTGTAAATATCCCAGAGTTCGGGGCGCTGGCGTTTCGGGTCCCAGGCGCCGAATTCGTCGCGGATGCTGAAAATCCGTTCTTTGGCGCGGGCTTTTTCCTCGTCGCGGCGCGCCCCGCCGATGCAGGCGTCGAATTCAAATTCTTCGATTGTTTCCAGTAACGTATTGGTTTGCAGCGCATTGCGACTTGGAAATTTGCCGCTTCCGTCTTTCAAACCCTGCCGGCGTATCGTATCTTCTACTTTGCGGACAATCAGGCGTTCGCCTAATTGTTTGGCCAAACGGTCGCGGTATTCGATGACTTCGGGGAAATTATGTCCGGTATCGACGTGCACCAAGGGGAAAGGAAATTTCCCCGGCCGAAAGGCTTTTTCGGCTAATTTTACCAGTGTTATCGAGTCTTTCCCACCAGAAAACAACAAGGCAGGCCGCTCAAACTGTCCGGCAACTTCCCGCAGAATATGAATCGCCTGCGCTTCTAAGTGGTCGAGATAATAGAATTTTTTTGACATTTACATGAGTATTAGCAGGAATGAGGAATGAGGATTGAGGATTGAGGGATGAGGGATGAGGATTGAGGGATGAGGATTGAGGAATGAGGGATGACCGAGCGTGATGTCGGGCATCACACTCGGCCATCCCTCATTCCTCAGCCCTCATCCCTACATGTAGTCCGCACTCCTTTTTAGAAGTATCTTCCCACCACCAGCGTCCGGCCCTGAAATCCTCGCCTTCGCGGATGGCGCGGGTGCAGGGTGCGCAACCGATGCTCACAAAACCTTTGTCGTGTAGCGGGTTGTAGGGTATTTTATGTTCTTTCACGTATTCGCGCACCTGCTGGAACGACCAGTCGAACAGTGGGTGAAACTTGATCAGTTCATGCGGAGCATCCCATTCCAATGAGTGCATGTCATGCCGGTTGGCCGATTGTTCGGCGCGGATACCGGTCACCCAGAGTTCCTGTCCCTGCAACGCCCGGTTCAGCGGCTCCACCTTGCGGATAAAGCAGCATTCCTTGCGGTTGTCGACAGAATCGTAAAAACTGTTAGGCCCTTTTTCAGCCAGAAAGCGTTCCAGTGCAGCAGCCTGGGGCGCATACGTTTCAATCGGCTTTTTATAGCGCTGCACCGTGCGCGACCAAGTATTGTAGGTTTCCTGAAAATTGCGTCCGGTATCGAGGGTGAATACCCGTATCGGCAGGTTGTTGGTAAAAATCAGGTGACTGATCACCTGGTCTTCTATACCGAAACTGGTGGAAAATACCGCTTTGCCGGGAAACCTGCCGGCCAGCAATACCAGGGCATCCAGCGGATCGCTGTGCTGCTGCAGGGCTGTCGTTAATTCCGGCAAGAGGTTAACTGAAACGGGCATATACTGAAAGTTAAGCGGTTAAGAAGGTGGAAGGTTGAGCAAGCATTGGTATCAGTGAATGAAAATCCTTCTTGTTCAAAACCATTTTGAGTTGACTTGAA
>JAYSZC010000885.1:0-7599 GCA_043738235.1 Lewinellaceae bacterium
TCAAATCCTTTTATCTTCACCACTCCAAACGTAACAGCCTTAATTTTGAGACACTTCCTGCCACATTTCATCCAGGAAAACTACCGAAACGGCATTCACGCAGGTCATCTGAATGCTTTTACGATGTTTGTTGACCTCAGCGGGTTTACCCGGCTGACAGAGACGCTTATGCAAAAAGGTTCGGAAGGCGCTGAAGAATTGTCTGTTGCACTGAATCACATCTTCCAGCCGATGGTTCGTTTGGTTTACGATCAGGGCGGCTTTATTCCCTATTTTGCGGGTGATAGTTTTACGGCGATCTTTCCGGTTCCACAAAGCAGCGCATTGCATCCTGAAACATTAGTGATTGCGCGGAAGGTCATTCAAACGGCACAATTGACGCTTTCCCGTTTTGCACTTCAGCAGGAAGACGAGGATTCCCTCCTACTAGAACACAACATTGGCATCAAAATAGGACTTTCGGAAGGAAGCGTGGAATGGGGAATCGTTGGAAAAAATAAAAAAGCATATTATTTCAGGGGCGAGCCTATCGACGGTTGTTCGCAGGCGCAGGTACGGGCCGGCAGTTTGGAAGTTGTGGGCGATGCTTATTTCAGACCTTATCTGCTCCCCTTAGGATTGGAAGCGGAAGAATTGGAGGATGGCTACCTCAAAATCACACTACCCGCCGCACCAGCCCAGCAATCCAAAAAAATAATGCTGGAAGGCCCGGGCCGGCAATTGCCGGTTCCCGATCCGCTTATCATGGCGGAGTTTTTGCCAAAAGAAGTCTTTGAAAATCAGGGAATTGGAGAATTCAGGAATGTTGTAAGCGTTTTTCTGTCTTTTTCCGGCGTAGACAGCCATGCTGCCCTGGATCATTTTGCGTCTGTGGTGCTGCAGGAATGCGACAATTTTGGCGCTTACCTCAAGGAAATTGATTTCGGAGATAAAGGCGGTGTGATTTTTTGTTTGTTCGGGGCGCCGATTTCCTTTGAAAACAACGTGGAAAGGGCGCTCGAATTTGTGGCGGCCATATTGGACGAAATGGTCAGCCTGGAAAATCTGACGGGTGCGCGGTATCGCATCGGTATCACATCCGGCCTGGCATTTACCGGGGTAATCGGCAGTGCCGAGCGCTGCCAGTATGCTGCCGTGGGCGCGCGGGTAAATCTTGGCGCACGCCTGATGATTAAAGCAAAATGGGGGGAGGTGATGGCTGATGAAAATGTGCAGCGCAACCGCAACTTTAAATTTACGTACAGGGGCGAAGGTTATTACAAGGGTTTTGAAAAAGCCATTCCCACCTATCTGCTCACCGGAAGGAACCTGGCCGGACGCGCCAGTTTTTCGGGCGATTACTTTGGCCGGGCAACGGAATTGCGCAGTTTGGTGGAATTTGCATCTCCCCTGCGCGAAGGCCGTTTTGCCGGTGTGGCGTATGTTTTTGGAGAAGCCGGTATCGGCAAAAGCCGTTTGAGTTATGAGTTTCGCCGCCAATTGCGCGACGCGATGGCTGTCAGCTGGTTCACTTGTCAGAGTGACCAGATTCTGCGCAAACCATTCAATCCCTTTATTTATTTTCTCAAAAATTACTTCGAACAAAGTCCTGAAAATACGCCCGAGCGAAACAGAGAGCTCTTCGAACAAAATTTTCTCGAATTACAATTTGAATTAACGGAAAGCCAACACGCCGAAGCGGATGCAGTACGCCGGGAAATCAACCGTACGCAGAGTGTGCTGGCTGCCATGATGGGAATATTCTACCCGAATTCGTTGTGGGAACAACTGGACGGACGGGGTCGCTATCAAAACGGGTTGGCTGCCATGGCCAATGTGTTCGTGGCTGAATCCCTGTTGCAACCCCTGGTGATCGAGCTGGAAGATGCGCACTGGTACGATGAAATGAGTTATGAGTTTTTATCTCAGTTTATCCGCCGCGCCCAGACTTATCCGCTGATGTTTTTGGCCACCAGCCGGTATGAAGACGATGGCTCCAAAGCTTATTTGTTCCGGCAAAACATACTCGGCGAATTGTCCATCGCCCATGTAGAAGTGGATCTGAATTTTTTGCATCCCGATGATTTAAAGGCATTTGCAGAAGCCCGCCTGGGTGGAAGCCTGCACCCGGAACTACTCGAATTGCTGCAACGCATGACGCAGGGCAACCCTTTTTACATCGAGCAAATGGCCGAATATTTCAGGGAAGCCAACCTGTTGAAAAATACAAACGGCCTGTTGCAACTGAAAAACCAGGATGTGCAGATGAATGACTCTGTCAAAGAGATCATGATGGCGCGCATCGACCGGTTGAGCGGCTTAGTCAAAGAAACGGTGAAAGCCGCAGCGGTTATCGGACGGGAGTTTGAATTACCTGTTTTGTCGGCGGTGATGGCCAAACAGGAAGAGTTTATCAGCAGAAACGGCGACATTGAACTGGTGCTTCGCGAACAGATTCAGACCGCCGAAAAATGGCAGGTCTGGTATGCGATGAACGAGTTGCGGTACATTTTCAGGCACTCGCTGCTGCGCGAAGCGGCCTATGACATGCAATTGCGCACCCGCCTGCGCGAGCTGCACCAACTGATTGCGGATGCGATCGAGCAGTTGTACCCCAATTCTCAGGAGCGTTTTGTCGACCTTGCCTTCCACTACGAACAGGCGGAAGACGAACGAAAAACCAATAAATATCTGGAAAAAGCGGCACGCTATGCACAGCGCAATTATCAGAACCGGCAGGCGCTGTCTTTTTATGAAAAGTTGATTACCAGCACTTTAAAGAAAGATAAAAAAAGTAAAAAGGTCATCAAACTGATCCTTCGGAAAGGTACGGTACATGAACTGGTAGGACAATGGGAGGAAGCCGAACTGGATTATCGCACGGCGCTCGAACGCGCCAAAAACCTCAACGACTGGTATCTCATCGGCCGCGGAAACCGGCGATTGGGACAATTGCTGATGCTCCGGGGTAATTACCCCGACGCGAAAAAGTACCTGGACGTGGCGATTACCTGTTTCGACTTAGCCAGCGACCAGATCGGCATTGCTAAAACGTACGGTAACCTCGGCACTTTCTTTTTCCGACAGGGTAGTTACGATGCTGCCAAAAGCTGGTTTGCCAAAGCCATCGAGATCAACCGCGCGAACAACCGGGAAGCGGAAAATGCCGCTATAGTTGCCAACCTGGGACTTATTTTTATGAACCAGGGCCATTACGACGAAGGTATCCGCTGGCTGGAAGAACAATTGGATATTGCCGAACGCGTGGCCGATAAACAGGGCCTGACCACCCTCTATACCAACCTGGGTATCATTTATTTAGAAAAAAACAGCCTGGACAGCGCTTTGCTTTGTCTGGAAAAAGGACTGGCCTATTCGGAAGAACTGGGCAATAAACTCCTCATGACAATTTGTATAGGCTCCATCGGCTCGGTTTGGGAGAAAAAAGGCGATTACACAAAAGCCATGCAAAACTTCGACCGCGACCTGCAACTCGCCCGGGAATTGGGTGACAAACAGGGAACGGCCATCGCATGTGGATTGATCGGCGATCTGATGTCGACCATGGGCCAGTTTGACGCAGCCATCGAGTACCTCGAACAAAACCTCGCGCTGAGCCGCGAACTGAACTATAAAAAAGGCATCGCCAAAGCATTGAATACGCTGGGAGATACCTGGTTTTTCAAACGCGACTACGCGCGCAGTATCCGGTATTACAACGAAGCCATCGAACACGCCCGTGAAATGGGCAACCGCCTGGTTCTGGGTTATTCCTTGGTGGAAAAAGGATTGGTACACCTGCATTCCGGCGAAGTGTCCGCCGCCCGCCAATTGCTGGAAGAAGGCCGCGATATTGCCCTGGCGCTCGGCAATGCCGATCTGACATTCAGCTCCAATATTTTGCGGTCGCAGGTGATTATTTCGGAAGGCAACAAACCGGAAGCATTGCGCCAGTTGCAACAACTGATGTCGCTGGCCAGAACGGAGCGGGAAGAAGCGGCGGTGCATTTCGAGCTGCGCCGAATCGCCGACAACCCGACGCCCCACCACCTGCGGGCGCTTTCTTTATACCACTCTTTGTACGACCGTACGCCGCAGTATATTTACAAACTACGGCTGGAGGAATTGGAGAAAAAATAAAAAAAGGCAAAAGGCAAGGGGCAAAAAGCAAATATCAACCCGAGTGGTCGTTTTTTGCCTTTTGCCCCTTGCTCTTTGCCTTTTATCCCTTGCCCTTTTAATTCTTCTCCCAAGAAACCCCTTCCTTCCCGTCTTTCACCTGGATACCCACTTCCGCCAGCACATCCCGGATTTTATCGCTCGCAGCCCAGTCTTTTTGAGCGCGGGCGTTGGCGCGCAATTCCAGGATGAGTTCCATTAGTCCGTCCACGGCGCCGCTGTCTTCTTTAGATTCTTCGTCTTTCAGTCCAAAAATATCATAAACAAACGTGTGGTATGCCGTTTTCAGGCGTTCGATTACCCAGGGGGCCACATCGCCGGAAGCCAGTTGTTTGTTGGCTAATTTATTGACGTAAGTGCCCAGTTCGCTGAGGCAGGCCAGCGCGATGGCCGTATTAAAATCATCGTCCATACCCTGGTAAGCGTCTTCGATGAGCGCCAGGATAGCCCGGTCGTGTTCTGTTTCCGAACCATCGAAATCACGGGCGTCTACGGGCAGTTTTTGCAGGGTATTGTAGGCATCCATCAGTTTTTTGAACCCTTTTTCCGCTGCCTGCAAGCCGTCATCCGTTATATCGAGGGTGCTGCGGTAATGCGCCTGCAACATAAAGAAACGCACGGCCATCGGAGCATAGGATTTGCTGATATGCTCGCTTTCCCCGGTGAACAGTTGCGGTGGATTGATGGTGTTGCCGTCGGATTTCGACATTTTTTTGCCGTTCAGCAGCAGCATATTGGTATGCAGCCAGTAGTTGGCCGGCGAGCATCCGCAAGCGCCGTTGCTTTGCGCCACCTCGTTTTCATGGTGCGGAAATTTCAGGTCGTTACCGCCTCCGTGAATATCAAATGTTTGACCTAAGTATTTGGTACTCATGGCGCTGCATTCCAGGTGCCAGCCCGGAAAACCGACCGACCAAGGACTTTTCCACACCATAATATCCTGCGGGCGGGCTTTCATCCAGATCGCAAAATCGGCAGGGTGGTTTTTCTCTTCCTGGTTTTTCAGGCCATCGCGGCTTTCTGCCATCAGCTCATCGATGATGCGGCCCGACAATTGGCCGTACACACCCGGTTGCTCCTGGTTGAATTTGATGACGTTGAAATAAACCGAACCATTGCGTTCATAGGCATATCCGCGATCCATAATATCCTGCACCATGTCGATCTGTTCGGGAATATGTCCGGTAGCCCGCGGTTCGATACTTGGCGGCAAGGTGTTAAAAATCCGCATCATATCGTGGAAACCCACGGTATACTGTTGCGCTACTTCCATTGGTTCGAGTTGCGCTATTTTGGCGCCTTTGGCCATACGGTCTTCGCCGTCGTCGGTCAGGTGGCCCACGTCGGTGATGTTGCGGACGTACCGCACTTTATAACCGATGTGCAGCAGATAGCGATAAATGACATCGAAACTGGTAAAAGTGCGGCAATTGCCCAGGTGTACATCGCTGTAAACGGTAGGGCCGCACACATACATACCGATATGACCGGGCACAATGGGTTGGAATATTTCTTTTTTGCCGCTGAGGCTATTGTGCAATTTGAGGACGCGTTGTTGTTTCATAAGGGCGCAAAGTTAATACGAAGCGAAGCGGGTGGATATACAGTGCGTGTGGTTTTTGCGAAAAAATCTATTTTTGGCATCTAAAATTTCTACCATGCGCCTAATACTACTTCTATTTGCAATTTACCTGCCACAATTGGCTGTTCCGGCAGCCGCCCAGGCACAACAGGTAAAAACAGGTATTTACCTGATGAACCTGTATGATCTGAATATGGACGAACACTCGTTTTATGCAGATTTTTATATCTGGTTCCGCTGGTCCGGACCCATCGATCCGACGAATATTGAATTTGTCAACGCCATTGAAAAATGGAGTATGGACAAGGCCGCATTTGATGGCGACAGCACACCCGTACAACTGAAAACCGGAGAAAAATATAAGATTTTCAGGATAGAAGGGCGTTTTTTCCACTCTTTTTCCCTGAATCGTTTCCCGCTGGATCAGCATACGCTGGATATTCAGATCGAAAACCCGGAATATCCGTCTGATTCGCTGCTATATGTAACGGATACGCTGGGTGCACAAATCCGCAAAACGCTGAACCTGGTAGGTTGGGTAACCAAACGTTGTGAAATTATTTCACAGGTGCATGACTACGGTACCAATTTCGGCAATCCCGAAGAAAATGCACAGCGATACAGCAATCTGAGTTACAACATTACCCTTTCCCGCCCGATCAGCTATTTTTTACTGAAAATGCTTTTGCCTTTGCTGGTAGTGATGCTGGTCAGTATCGGCGCGCTGCTCCTGCATCCGATGCATATCGACACCCGTTCTTCATTACCCATCGGCGGATTGCTGACAGCTGTTTTCCTGCAACAATCTTACAGCAGCGCCTTGCCCGACTCGGGTTACATGGTGCTGATGGATAAAATTTACCTCCTGAGTTACATCATTATTTCGTTGGTACTGTTGCAGGTAATTCGAGCTGGAAACGTAACGGCAAAAGATAAGCCGTTAAAAAATGTCATTAAATTTGAAAAGCGGCTGGCACAGGCGTTTTTGGGTGTTTTCCTTTTAGGTATCTTGATTTTGAGTGTTATTAAATAAACTAATCACATAGGTCACATAGGTTTTCCACATAGAACACATAAGAAAATAGAAACAAAAACGAGTTATGTGTCCTATGTGGAAAACCTATGTGATCTATGTGGTAAAATTTTTTTTCATGAAGCAAATCTTCCTTGCAACCATTCTCCTGACGGGTTTACTATCGGCGCCGCTTCCGGGTTTTTCCCAGCAAACCAAAAAAATCATCGACCACGCCGACGTACAGCGCTGGAAAAAAATAGAACAACAACGCATTTCCAACAATGGCCAATGGGTGAGCTGGGCGCAATTGCCCGTCGCGGAAGGAGATGCTGCATTATACCTGTGGAATGAAGCCGGCAAGCAGACCCGCGTATTTCCGCGCGCCTCCGACGCCCGTTTTTCTTCCGATGATAAATTGTTGATATTCACCATCAAACCGCCGCTGGACAGCCTGAAAGCATTGCGCCGCAAAAAGGTAAAAGATGAAGATTTGCCCAAAGATACTTTAGGTATTCTGACGCTTGCCACGGGGCAATTGGAAAAAATTCCGCGGCTCAAAACAGTGCTGGTTCCCGAAAAATGGTCGGGTTGGTTCGCTTTTCAATGCGAGCCGATGAAACCCACGCCCGCCAAAAAAGACACGGCTAAAACGCAGCCCAAAACAGCGCCCAAAACGGCCAAAGAAAAAAAGGAGGACAAGGACAACGGTTACCGACTCGTGATCCGAAACACCGTTTCCGGCAAACAAGATACCATCGCGTATGTCAAGGAATTTACGCTGGCGAAAAAAAGCCCGCGTCTCTTGTTATACAGCACCGGCTGGGGCGATACGATGACGGTAAAA
>JAYSZC010000886.1:0-2977 GCA_043738235.1 Lewinellaceae bacterium
AAGCAGGTAAGTAAACGGATACTTTCCCAAAAGTAGACAGATTTTTTTCTGTTTTCGGGTCCTTCGCTACGCTCAGGATGACACATTTGTTTGGCTGGAGTGGACGTGGAAACGAAGAATACCTGCCGAGGTTGAATATCAGATCAACTGCACCCCCCAAACCACAACGGGCCGCACCCCTCCCAGGAGTACAGCCCGCTGCCAAAAAAACTTCATTATCAGAGCAAACAAGTTACCACGAAACCTCCTCTACCTCATTTCTAAAATTGCCTTTTGCCTTTGCCCCTTGCTCTTTGCCCTTTCGCCTACTGCTGAATATCCCCCGCATTCCGCATAATAATCTGCTTGGCGTTGAAGTCCGACACAATCGCCGTCAGCGTCACCGGTACTGCGGGAGTGGCTGTGCCGGCGAACGTCGCTGCCGTTTGGGCAAACATGGCGATGGTGCCGGTGCCGTCGCCGACCGTGCGGTTGCCGGAGAGTGTGGCGCCGCCGGTGATGGTCGCGTTGACAATCCTCACCAGCGTACTTTCCCAGGCATTGAAATTGGCATTGATTTCGGCGATGGTGGCAGTACGCGGCGTCAGCGTATTGCCCGTGCTGATCACCTTGCCGTTGTCGGTTGATACGTTGTTCAGTTGTAGCAATTTGTTGAATTCGCTGATTTCCTGATCCGAGATAATCACTTCGATCTCGTCGCCGAGGTTGAAGAAGTGCTCCGCGTCGAAACGTATCACGATGCCTGCGGTGCCGTCCTGAAGGTACAGGTTGCGGTTGTTCAGGTTTTTGCCCAGGCGGTCGGAAATGACCATGCCTTTGATTTTGCGGTTGGTTGGAGCGCTGGTGGTGGTACCGGTGAAGATGCTGCGCACGGCGCTGATGTCCATTTGAGTCTCCGTACCCGTGCTGGCGCCGCAGCGGATGTCGTTCATCACGGCGCCTTTTTCATCGCGCAGGGCCAGTTGGTAAGTATTGGCGCCGAAAATATTGAGCACACCTTCCACATAACCTTTACCAGTGGGCGTTTTTTTGCCGGCAAAATCGGCGAAACCGCTGGTACGCACAATTAACGGCAGTTGGCTGCAATTCTCCACGGTGCGGTTCAGGCTGAGCTGCGTCACCGGATTGGCAAAAGTTTCGGCCGTATCTGCTTTAGTGAATTGTACGTCGTTGATACGGATAAACGTGCTGATATGCTGAGGGCCTAATTCACTGATCGTCAGTACTCTCGGGGCCAGCGGTGTAGTGGCGAATGGGCCTTTGACCACTTTCGAGCGGGCTTGCGCTTCTGTGAGACCCACGTCGTTCATCTGTCCGTTTTCTTCCACGGTGCTGCCGATGAGTTGCGTCAGGTTGTTGTAATCCGTCAGGATCAGGTCTTTACAGCGGATGTAGATGGTTCGACCCAGCGGGTACTCCTGAAACAGGAAACCGTCGTTGAATTTCACTTCGATACCGCCCGATGCGTCCTGGATCACGATGGTTTTGTAGTAGTTACCGGATTTGTCGTCCATGACCACTTCGCCGCCGATGATGATGTCTTCGGTGATTTTATCAAAACCGCCCGGCGTCACGTGCAGCGCTTTCAGTTCCGCAATGGTTTTGGTGGGCGTCAGCGTCACCGGTTCGCCACCCACCGGCGGTTCGTCGAACTCGGTTTTGACGCAGGCTGAGATACCGATGGCTAATGTAAGGGCTGCAAAAGCAGCAAACACGCGAGATTTATTTTTTGCAAAAAACATTGTATTGTTATTTGAAAATCAATGTTTTAATGAATGATGAACGATGAATGATAAATGATGAATACACACATCATCATTCAAAGGGCTGCGTTTATTGCATCCTCAAAGTGATGCTGGCGAAGTAATTGGTACCGAAGGCGTAGAACACTTCACTGGTGTAAAAACGCGGGTCGGCCACTTCATTTCGGAAGGCATTCCGGTAAGCCTCGCGGCCCGAAATCAAAATTTCCTGGTTGTTCAGGATATTATTGACACCCAGGTTCAGGGCAACAAAATACGCATTTTTTCCACCCGGGATACGCCAGGATTTACCGCCAAAGAAGTCGAGCGTGTAAGCGGCAGGCGCTTTTTGCTGGTCGATGATGGTATTCCAGATCGGCATATCCGGCGTGAGTCCGCTCACAAAACGGGAAGTGCGGCGCACCCGGTCGAATTCGTACCAGAAATCGGCAGCGTAGTTCAGCGACAGCGAGGCAAACCAGAAATCTTTGCCTTCGTGGCGGATGCCGAACGAACCGGTGGTTTGCGGCGTACGCGGCACATAGAAATTTTCCTGGTACACGATGCCGGCGTCGATGATCGGAACCGCAGCGGTGCCATTATCCAACGAGAACATCAGTTTCGGGCGGTTGGTGTAAATGTATTTGCCCAGATTCGTGGCAGCGGTAAATATCCAACTCGGTACCGGTTTGGCTTCGATGGCTGCTTCGATACCGGCGTGGCGGCGATCGACGCCCTGCAAAATGGTAGCGCCGAAGAAAATAGGCTGCTCCAGCGAAGTGTCGTCGTCGCCGAAGCCCAGCGAACCGAGATCCAATTCGCCCAGTACGCGGCCTACCGACCAGGCGCTGGCGAAGATGTTCTCCGTTTCGTTTTTGAAGTCGGTCAAATAAGCCGTGAAACGCGCCTTGAGTTTGGGCGAACGCAGCAAATAACCGCCTTCAATACTTTGAATATTGGAAACTTCGATGTTGGGTACCACCAGGTCGCGGGTGCGGGGCGACACGAATGTATTGCGGTACAGCGGCGCGCGCGTACCGTATAAACCGTTGACGTAGAAATAGTTACGACCATTTAATTTCCAGGTAAGACCACCTTTCACGGTGTAGGTCGTGAAATTGACCTTGTCGGATTCTCCCAGCGAGTTATTCGGGAAACGACCGCTTTGCATAAAGCCGGTGCGGGACATCTGAGTTTGTCCGCCTTCCACAGCAGCAAAAAACTGGAATTTAGAC
>JAYSZC010000887.1:0-7591 GCA_043738235.1 Lewinellaceae bacterium
CCGTGTCTCATCCGTTCAATCCGTGTTCCATTTTAATCCAAAATCAATGCTCGATCAAGTCGATCAGACGGTTCAGTTCCGCATCATTTTTGAAGGTCACCACCAATTGTCCCTTACCTTTTTCATCGCGTTTCAGTTGTACCTTTCCACCGAAAAAAGCGTTGAATTTATCCTGGATTTCGCGCAGGTGCGGCGGCAGGTTTTTGTCCGGCGCCGGTTCTTTCCCTTTTTTATTTTCCTGGTAACTGGCAATGAGCGCTTCGACGGCCCGCACGGACAAGTCTTCCGCTACAATCTTGTGATACAGGGAGTTACGCAAGGCGAAATCGTTCACGCCGGCCAGTGCGCGCGCATGGCCCATCGATATTTTTCCTTCGATCAGGCCGCGTTTAATATCTTCATCCCCTTCAAATTTGAGCAGGCGCAGGTAGTTGGTCACTGTGCTGCGTTGTTTGCCGACACGGGTGGATAACATTTCGTCTGTCAGTTCAAATTCTTCTTTCAGGCGACCGTAAGAGATGGCCACCTCCCAGGCATTCAGGTCTTCGCGTTGAATATTTTCAATGAGCGCCATTTCCAGCAACTCCTGGTCGTTGGCGAGGCGTACATAAGCGGGAATTTCTTTCAGTCCGGCCAACTGACTGGCCCTGAAACGGCGTTCGCCGGAAATAATCTGGTATTCCTTGTCCTGCAGGCGGCGTACCGTGATCGGCTGGATAATACCGTGCGCCGCAATGCTGACAGCTAGTTCTCCGAGTGTCTCCTTATCGAATTTCTGGCGCGGTTGTCCGCTGTTCGCCTGTATTTGTTCAATCGGCAACAAGGCCACTGTGGTGGCGAGCTCGCGCACAACTTCCTGCGGGTTTTCCAGTACCGCTTTTTCTAGTTTAGCAGAATTGCCAAGCAGGGTTTTAATGCCGCCCGTATCAAATTTCTTTGCCATTATAAGTAGGTGTGCAAAATTAGTTAATACTAAATCTTCTGTAACTCATTGATTTACATTGCTTTTTGCCCTTTGCAATTTTGCCTTTTTACCTACGGTCAATTGCGCCGCAAAAACTCTTCGGCGAGGTTGAAAAAGTTGGTAGCGCCCTTGCTGTTTACATCATACAAAGCCACAGGCGTGTGCGACATCGGGGCCTCCGCTACCCTTGAATTGCGGTGAATAATTGTTTCAAAAACGTAGTCATTGGAACTGTTGCGCACTTCTTCCACAATAGCGTTGGCAAGGCGCAGGCGGCTGTCGTACATGGAAATCAGCAGTCCTTCTACCTGAAGATTCGGGTTGAAACCTTGTTTGATGAGGGAAATTGTATTTTTCAACTTGGCCAGCCCTTCAAACGAGAACATTTCGCATTGCACCGGAATCAGCACCGTATCGGCGGCCACCAAGGCATTGACGGTGATCAGACCCAAAGACGGCAGACAGTCGATAAAAACATAGTCGTAGTCCTGTTTTATTTCTCCGACAATGCCGCGCATAATGTATTCGCGGTTCGGGCGGTCTACCAGTTCCAGTTCGGCGCCCACGAGGTCGATATTAGAAGGCAGAAGAAACAGGTTGGGCGTTTCCGTTGCCATGATTGCCTGACGCGGATCAGTGCCATGCACCAGGCAATCATACAAGCTCACATATTCGGATGTATCGGCCTGACCCACGCCGGAGGAAGCGTTTGCCTGCGGATCGGCGTCGATGAGCAACACTCTTTTTTCGAGGATTGCTAAAGAAGCAGCGAGGTTGATAGCGGTAGTCGTTTTACCTACGCCGCCTTTCTGGTTGGCTATTGTGATGACTTTTCCCATATCTTTTAGCATGGTCGTTCGCTTTTAAGGTTCTAATGTTTTGATTTTCAATGGATGTTCGGGCTTCTTCCTTCAAAAGATGGAACAGGAAGCGGGCAAAGATAATTTCAACCCGTACAAACCGGCGCATAAGAGCGGTTTTAGTTATCCCCCCGTTTTCCACATGTTGCTAACATTTTTTAGTTATCAGTCAGTTAACGGTTATCTGTTATCAGTTATCGGGCTTTCAGGCTGAAATAGTGATGGAGTGCGTCATCCATTTCCCTAAGCCGAACCGGATAACTGATAACTGAGAACAAAACCAAAAGGGAGCATAATGCGCCCATATTCACCAATTCCAGCCTGAAAGTCGGATAACTAATAACAGATAACCGTTAACTGACGGATAACTGACTGATAACCAAAAAAAGGCTACTTTTGCACTGCAATCAATTTGACCAATGAGCACCGAAATGAACCAGAAACACCGAATTACAGCACAGACTCCTCCTGACGTAATACCAGGAGCCGATTCGCAAGCCATGGACGATGCAGATGACGCGCCGCAGACGGATGAATTTTATGAGCGGCATGAGATCGTTGCAGACCCGAAACAATCGCTTATCAGGCTCGATAAATTCCTGATAGACCGCCTGGCAAATCGTACGCGCAGCAAGTTGCAGACTGCTATCAAGGCCGGTTCCGTAAAAGTGGATGATAAGGATGTAAAGCCTAATTACAAGGTAAAACCGGGCAATGTCGTATCCATTATCCTGCCCAGATCGCTGGAGGAGTCGTATCACATTATGCCTCAGAATATCCCGCTCGATATTGTGTATGAGGATGAGGATCTGATGGTTATCAATAAACCTTTCGGACTTGCGGTACATCCGGGTGTGGGCATTCCAAACGGCACTTTGGTGAACGCCGTCGTGTGGCACTTGCAGGAAAGTATGAAAGACCTGCCGGTAAAAGAAGGAAATGAAGCCAATCGGGCCGGCATTGTGCACCGCATTGATAAAGACACGACGGGCTTGATGGTGGTGGCTAAAAGTGACTTTGCTATGTCCCATTTGGCCAATCAGTTTTTTCAGCACACCATCGAACGGAGGTACCAGGCCATCGTTTGGGGTGATGTGGAACCCGATAAAGGAACCGTGAGAGCGAATATCGGACGCAACCCAAACGACCGGCGTTTGTTTATGACATTCCCGGAAGGAGACGACGGAAAATGGGCGGTCACGCACTGGCGCGTACTGGAGCGGTTTTATTACTGCACCCTTGTGGAATGCCAGTTGGAGACCGGACGAACGCACCAGATACGCGTACACATGAAATCAATAGGCCACACCTTGTTTGGCGACCCGCGTTATGGCGGCAACCAAATTTTAAAAGGAACCTTATATTCAAAATACAAGCAGTTTGTGGAAAGCAACCTCCAACTGCTGCCACGCCAGGCCCTGCATGCCAAAGTACTGGGCTTCAAACATCCGCGTACCGGTGAAATGCTCCGCTTCGAGTCGGATCTTCCCAACGATATGCAGATGGTAATCGAAAGATGGCGTACTTATTTGCAAGGCAGAAAAGAATTGATGTAGCTATGCAGCGTTCACACCCGTACATGAAAAGTGAGTTTTTAACCGAACTACTTTCTCCGAAACGTATCTCATTCATTGTCAACCCGAAAGCAGGCACCAACCTGCAAAAACACATTCGGGAAAGTGTGGAAAAATACTTGGATCACGACCAGTTTGAGTACGGATTCAAATACACGGAACACGCCGGTCATGCGCGCGAACTGGCGCTGGAAGCCCTCGCCGAAGGTTATGATATTGTGACCGCTGTGGGTGGCGACGGCTCTATCAATGAGGTCGCTTCCGCACTGATAGGCACAAAAACCATTCTGGGCATCATACCGGCCGGCTCTGGCAACGGACTTGCCATGCACCTCGGTTATGGCCGCGATGTGGAAGGCGCCGTTCGGAAACTGAACACAGCCCAAGAAAAAATCATTGATGTAGGCCTGATGAACGGTCGCCCGTTTATCAACCTGGCAGGTATCGGCTTTGACGGATTGGTCAGTAACATGATGAAAGGCAGTAATTGGCGGGGTTTTATACCTTATTTTTTAAAATCCGTCGAAGCAGGCCTGAAATACACCCCTTCCTTGTGCACCATTGAACTGGATGACCGGGTGCTGACGGAAAAATGTTTCGCCATTACCATTGCCAATGGCCCGATGTATGGCTACAACTTCCAGATTGCGCCGGACGCCCGCATGGACGACGGCCTTTTTGAAGTGGTGATTTTGAAAGATGCGCCCCGTTGGCAGTATTTTGCCGCAGTACCCGCTACTTTGATCGGGAAAATTTATGACGCCGGTTTTGTGGAACATTTTACTACAAAGCGGGTACGCATATCTACCGAAGGCATAAATTATACGCACCTCGATGGCGAAGGTCTGGTACAGGATGGCGATTTGACTTTTGAACTGAAACCCAAATCGCTGCACATTTTGGTGCCACAACAAAAATCAGACTGGAATATTTAAAGGTGGTGTATCCGGCCTTTTAGCAGCAAGAGAAAACTGGTTAAGTACTCAAGCAAAATTGAGTTTGAACTAATTCTTTTGTAACTCATTGATTATCATTGCCTTTTGCCTTTTGTTATTTTGCCCTTTTAATTATGTCCAAACAAAAATCGTTTAATTCGCTGAACAGCCTGGGTGGCCTTGTTTTTTCTACCAATCCCGATCAGCAACTCGAACCGGAACAGGAGCCTGTAGAAACAAGCGCAAATGACAAACAGGTGCTGCGCATTTGGCTGGAACGGGTAAAAGGCGGCAAGGAAGCAACTGTCGTCAAAGGTTTCGCAGGTTCTGAAATCGCGCTGGCCGATCTGGCGAAAACCTTAAAAAATAAATGCGCCGCAGGCGGAAATGCCAAAGACGGCGTTATTATCATACAGGGCAACCACCGCGAAAAAGTTTTGAAACTTTTGCTTGACATGGGGTTCAAAAACACCAAAAAAGCCGGTGGTTAAACGAAGTCACTCCACCTTATTCAATCTGTTACTGTGAAAAAACTAATCCTTTGTCTATTCCTGGCAACGCTTTGGATGGCGTGCAGCCCGGCCAAACGCACCACCACTACGCGCCCCAATCAGCCGGCCAAACCGACGCCCACACGCCCCGGCAATCCCAATGCGCCGATGGATACTGTGCGTTGGACCAACCCGGCGAATCCAAAACCACCCATAAAAAATGAACCCGGCACGCAGCCCGCTCCCAATACCGGCGTTGGTAGCACCTATCATATTGCCTACCTGCTTCCTTTCCTCACTTCACAGTCATCCGGCGGGACAGTGCCCGAAAAAAGTCGCCTGGCTACGCAGTTCTATGCAGGCGCTAAAATTGCGCTCAATCAGATTTCGAAGGAGGAGCGCATCAATCTTGTGACGGACATATATGACACACAGGCCAATGACAGCGATTTTCAAAAACTACTGAATAATTCTAGGTTAGAAAAAGCCGCCGTCTTTATCGGTCCGGTGCGCGGCAGCCATGTGCAAATGTTTGCGGACTGGAGCAAACCGCGCCGCAAAATCGTACTGTCGCCGGAAACCCCGACCGCCGACCTCGCACGGCAACACCCGGGGTTTATCCAGATGAATCCTTCCCTGAAGGCGCATTGTGAAGCCATTACCCGCTATGTCCGCCGTTTCCACCGACCGGACGCCGTCACATTGTTGTGCAAGCAAAAAGAGGCTGACCGACTTCCTTATTTTCATAATGTAAACATTGCCCTGGGTGGAGGCGCTTTCACTGAACTGATCGTACCCGACGAAACGAGCACTTTTGCAAAAATTGACCTGAAAAGATACCTGAAACCAGGCCGCACTGCCGTATTTATCCTGCCAACCTGGGCCAGCCAGGATTTTGTCAATGCATTTCTGCGCAATTTGAAAAGTATCAAGGGAAACAACAAGGTAGAGGTGTATGGAATGCCGCAGTGGAGCGCCTTTGAAACCATTGATCCTGAGTTCTTTGCAGATAACAATGTGCATATCACAGCTGCTTCATACATCGATTATTCACAACAGGAAGTCAAGGATTTTCAACAAAAATTCTTCGATGCCACGGGCACTATTCCCGACAACGACGGCTTTAACGGTTATGATGTAACCCTGTTTACAGGCCGTATGCTGGCGCGTTACGGGCTGTCTTTCCCCGAGCGCTTGTCTTCTGATGTTTACCGCGGGCTACACGGCAATTTTCAGTTCTCCAATATATTTACCAGCGGTTTTACGGACGACCGCAACAACCAGCCGGATTATGTGGAAAACACTTTTGTGCATATCCTGAAATTTGGAAAATTGGGGTTTAGTCCTGTAGATTGAAATGGCACACGGATTGGAGGGATGAGACATGGATTTTTTCGTCCACTCTACGTCGGGAAAAATCCGTGTCTCATCCCTCCAATCCGTGTTCCATTTTATCTATTCCACTATCACCTTTTTCAAACACGCATCCCGGCCATTTGCAATACGGATAAAATACGTCCCCGCAGGCAGTCCATCCGTTGCAATCGTATTGGAACCCGGTGCAAGCGTTTGCTCGAACAATATTCTTCCCCAGGCATCGCAGGCGCGGGCCGTATAACCTTCCAAATCCGTACTGATTTGAATCGGATGGCCACTTTTCAGAAGATTTGGAGCAATTTGAAATGCATCGTGCAATGGCCGCAGATGGGCAACGCGAATTTCGCTGTACATGAACGTTCCGTCCTTGTCTACCTGTTTGATGCGGTAATAGGAAACGCCTGAAAGAGGTTTGGTGTCTTCCCATTCATAATCACTTCCAAGCGAAGTATTGCCTCGAGCCGTTACCCGGCCGATACTTTCAAATTGATTGGGTTCGCGGCTGCGTTCCACTTCATAATAATCGGAATTGTGCTCCTGTGCGGTTTGCCAAAAAAGTTGAACGTTTGCCGGAGCAGCATGGACGCGCAATTGGAACGACAACCATTCCACGGGCAGGGCCGAGTTCTGCGCGGATATATTGAACTGGCTGAAACTCGTGATGTTGGCGCCGGGGAATGTCACCGTGGCGTTTCCGCTGCCTGTTGCGATGCTGGAGGCTACGGGACTGCCCCAGGTGGCGCCATCTTGTCCTGTTTTACGTTTGTGCAGGGAAATATTGTCATTTGCGACAGTGCTGCCGACATTGCGGAAAGTGATATTGTCCAGCGCAGCGAAACTGCCGTTTGTGCCGTAGTTGTTCACGACCCAGTAGTGTGGGCTGGAGGCGTTGTTGGAAGGCAACACATCCGGCTGGCGATAGAGGCGGCTGACGACTAATTCGCCATTGGGTTTGTTGCCCGCAGCAGGAAATGTGATGTTCAAGCCGGTATTCCCGAACTCGACCCCGCCGCCTGTGCTGACACTGGTACGAGCCACCACACCTGTTGCGAAAGGCGCTGTGGAGGGCATAAGGCCTGCGCTTGTGATCCTGGCGTGGAAAAGCCCTGCGCGATCCAACACATCTGCGCCGCCGTTTTCATTAAACTGGTAATAAGTCATCAGGTCAGGATCATCTGAAGGGCGTTTGACAAAATGCATCTGCTCGCGAATTTCCGTTTGTGTCAGCGAACGTTTGTACAAACAGACCTCGTCGATCAGACCTTTAAATGTACGGGCACTGCTGGTCGGGTCGCGTCCGATCGTAAACGGCGCATCAAATGCTTCTACCGGGTGTGTGCCGCTGCTGACGGCGGCTTTGCCATTCAGGTAAAGGGTAGTTTTGTTCGGC
>JAYSZC010000888.1:0-7575 GCA_043738235.1 Lewinellaceae bacterium
CCTCATCAACATTTTTTAAAAATATGAAAATCAACACTTTAGTAATCATGCTGGCATTTTTTGCAGTCGTCGCCTGCCAAAAAATAAACGACAAAAACCCTGCGCTTTTGGGTAAGTGGCAGGGAACGGAGTGGTTGATTTTCGACAAACCCGGCGGTATGGATGCTGCGCAGGTCAGTTTTGAATTCAAGGAAGACGGCACTTATTCGACCCAATTTGGCGATCAAAACCAAAGCGGTACCTGGCGCACGGAAAAAGATAAACTGTACACACAGGAGAACGGGAAACAGGAAATTATGGTCAAACTGCTCAAAGCAGACGCAACGGGTTTGAATTTTGAAATGAACCGCGGGGGGCAAAAAGAGACATTGAAACTCGTCAAAAAGTAGGATATGGAAAGTCACGATCAGGACATACGCTGGATGCAGCGCTTTCAAAACTACAAAAAAGCATTGAAACGGCTTACTCATGCTGTTAAGTTGAACAATGAACGAAAACTATCAGAACTGGAAGAGCAGGGGCTGATTCAGGCTTTTGAGTTCACACATGAATTAGCCTGGAAAACGATGAAAGACTTTCTGGAGGATAAAGGAATTAATGATTTGATCGGTTCTAAGGACGCAACACGTTTTGCATTCCAATCCGACTTGATTTCCGATGGAGAAGGCTGGATGGACATGATAAAAAGCAGAAACCAAACATCGCATACTTATAATGAAGAGACAGCGGATCAAATTGCAGAAGATATCCTAACGCGCTATTTCACTCTTTTCAATGCATTCGAGCAAAAAATGGAAAGCATCCGTTCAGGTGAACAAAAGTCGCTTTTTTAACCCAAAATGCTATGAAATTCGGATTGAAAGAGTCAGTTATTGCTCAGTTAAATACCCTTTTCAGCCGTCATAGCGGCATAGAACAGGTGATTATCTACGGCTCTCGTGCAAAAGGAAATTTTAAAAACGGCTCTGACATCGACTTGACAATTACAGGAAATGAGATTGATTATTCAACACTACTCAAATTAGAAGGAGAAATAGATGATTTACTCCTTCCTTATATGATTGACTTATCGCTCATAAACCAGATTGAAAACCCCGATTTACTGGAACATATTCGTCGCGTAGGTCAGGTTTTTTATCAAAAACAGCACGATGACGAATTGAATAAGAACAACATGGAATTCAATGCGATCAAAAAAATCTATTTCATCGGCATCGGCGGCATCGGCATGTCGGCCCTGGCCCGCTACTTCCACCTGCACGGTGCGGAGGTGCATGGCTATGACCGCACTGAAACGGACCTGACCCTTGCGCTGGCTGCCGAAGGGATGTTGATCCATTACGAAGACGATTTGAAATATATCCCGGAAAGTGTTGATTTAGTGGTGTTTACGCCGGCCGTCCCCAAAGATCATTCGGAGTTGAACTGGTTTCTGGACAACGGTTATCCGGTAAAAAAACGAGCCGAAGTACTTGGCATTATCAGCCGCGCTAAACGCTGTATCGCTATTGCCGGTACCCACGGCAAAACGACTACCAGCACCATGACCAGTCACCTGCTGCGCGCCTGCGGCGTGGATGCAACGGCTTTTGTGGGCGGCATTTCGCTCAACCTCGGGAGCAATTTCGTGGAAGGCAAAAGCGACTGGGTGGTGGTGGAAGCCGATGAATACGACCGAAGTTTCCTGCACCTGCACCCCGAAATTGCCGTGTTGAATTCCATCGATCCCGATCACCTCGACATCTATGGCACCGAAGAAGCCGTGGTGGAATCCTACAAGCAGTTTGTGCGGCAGATCAAACCGGGCGGCAAACTGATTTACCGCCACGGCCTGCCTCTGGAAGATGTGGCCGCTGAACTGCGCGCAAGCGGCCGGCAGGTGTTCAGTTTTGGGATTGAAGAAGGCGATTACGAAGTGTTCAACGTACGGGTAGTAGAAGGGCAAATGGCTTTCGGACTGCGCTCCACTATTTTTGACTGGACGGATCTGCGACTCAATTATCCGGGCAAGCACAACGTGCTCAATGCCACGGCAGCTATCGCTGCCACCTTGTCGGCAGGCGGATTTTCGGAATTGCTGACTGTTGCTTTGGCAGGTTTTAAAGGTGTGAAACGCCGCTTCGAATACATCGTGCGCAACGCGGAACTGGTGTACATCGACGACTATGCACACCACCCAGCGGAACTCGAAGCTGTGATCGGCGCCGCCAAAATGATGTACCCAAACCGCACAGTGACCGGCATTTTCCAACCGCACCTGTACACCCGCACCCGCGACTTCGCGGAAGGGTTTGCAGCCGCGCTGGACCTGCTCGACGAGTGTATCCTGCTGGAGATTTACCCGGCGCGTGAACAACCGATACCGGGTATCACAGCCGCCATGATTGCCGGATTGATGCAAAATAAAAACGTGACCCTGACCACAAAAAAAGAACTACTCCAAACGCTGAAAACCAAAAAAACAGAAGTGCTGATGACCATGGGCGCCGGCGATATCGATACCCTCATTGAACCGATCAAAGCGCTCCTGACCACTAATACCAAACCATAACACCCTGATAACCAATAACTAATAACTGATAACTAAAAATGAACGTTCCACGTCTCCGTTACGATCGCTTCGCCTGGGTGGCATTCCTGCTCCTCGTGGCCGTGGCATTGTTTTCGGCGATCGGACGGAAAAAAGACAGTTTTGCCGACGGTGTAGAAGTAGCAGTGACACCCCTTGCAAGCGGTGACAAACTTATCAGCGAACGGGATGTCAGGCAGGCGCTGCTGCGCTCCTTCGGCAACACCCTCGAAGGCACCGAACTGGCTTTGCTGGAAGTGGAACGTATGGAGCGGGTGCTGGAGGAAGACCCGTTTATTCTGGATGCCGAAATATACGTCGATCAAAAAAATGTGCTGCATGTGACGATTATCCAGCGCGAGCCTTTGGTGCGGATTCTGGACAACAACGGCGGCAATTATTACCTCGATAAAAAGGGCGTCAAAATGCCGGCTTCCAAAAACTTCGCAGCCAGGGTGCTGGTAGCCACAGGTAACCTGGCGCCGTACACAGCGGAGTTTCGTAATAAAAGAAAAAGTACCTTGAAAGACCTGTTTAACCTGACCCAAACCTTGCAGCAAGATGAGTTTTTGGCCTCTTTTATCCAGCAGGTGCATGTGAACAATGCAGGCGATTTTATCCTCGTACCGCTGATCGGCGACCAGAAAATCGTGCTGGGAAGCACCAGAAAATTAGACGATAAACTGAGGCGACTGAAGATTTTTTACCAGGAAGGAATGCCCTATGAAGGGTGGCGGAAATACGAGACAATTAATTTGAAGTACAACGGACAGGTGGTGTGTAAGAAATAGTTGATGAGGTTTATAAGGTTGATGAGGTTGATAACGAGATGTCGCCCACCATTTTTATCAACCTTATCAACCTCATCAACCTCATCAACTTCATCAATTTCTTTAATCCATATCAATTCACATTCATTTAAACAATCTAATCCTATGCAATACACGTACGCATTTGAAAAAATGGCGGTCTGGCAAATGGCAAAACAGGTCACCAAATCAATTTATTTAAAAACAAAAAGTTTTCCAAAGGAGGAACTGTTTGGAATAACTAATCAAGTACGAAGAGCAAGTGTTTCAGTCTGCTGTAATCTGGCGGAGGGTAGTGCAAGAATAGGTCCTGCTGATCAAAGCAGATTCTATGAAATGGCTTTTGGAAGTGCTGTTGAAGTGATTAATTTGTTGATTGTCAGTAATGATTTGGAATATATTTCTGAGTCTGATTATCTCCAACTGAGATCAGAAATGGAAAGGCTGACCTATTCAATCAATCATTTAAGTGGCAAAAAGCCAAATAAATGATAAAATTTATAGGTGAGAATAGATGCTGAATATCAACCTCATCAACCTTATCAACCTCATCAACAAAAAAAATTTGAAACAAAACATTTTAAAAAATACCTTTGCTAACGGAAAAGAGTTTCGTACGGGCAGCGAAGGGAAGTGTGAAACAAACTGAAACTCGACCACTTAAACAGAAACGTTATGACGGAATTACTCCCACAACCCCATGATGTTGTCGTTGCCTTAGACATCGGCACCACCAAGGTATGTTGTCTCGCAGGCCGCAGGAACAAACACGGAAAACTCGAAATTGTCGGTATCGGCAAAGTCGAAAGTGTCGGTGTTCTGCGCGGCGTAGTCAGCAACATCGAAAAAACAGTCAATGCCATCCGCGAAGCGATCGACATCGCCGAGCGCCAGGCACAAATGAAATTTCGCGCCGTACACGTCGGCATTGCGGGCCAGCACATCAAAAGCCTGCAACATAGAGGCATTTTGACCCGCGAAAGCGATCACACCGAAATTGCCCACCGCGACATCGACCGGCTGGTGAACGACATGTTTAAACTCGTGTTGCCGCCCGGCGACAAGATCATCCATGTCTTCCCGCAGGAATTCACCGTGGATTCCGAGCAGGGTATCACAGACCCTGTCGGGATGTGCGGGGTGCGGCTGGAAGCCAACTTCCACATCATTACCGGCCAGATCACAGCGGTGAACAACATCTACCGCTGCATCGAAAAAACCGGACTCAAAGTAGCAGATCTGACCCTCGAGCCTATTGCCAGCGCCGACGCCACGTTGTCGGATGAGGAAAAGCAGGCGGGTGTAGCGCTCGTCGACATCGGCGGCGGCACCACCGACATTACGGTGTTCCATGAAGGCATCATCCGCCACACGGCTGTGATTCCTTTCGGCGGCAATGTTATTACCGCCGACATCAAGGAAGGTTGCACCGTGATGCAGCCGCAGGCCGAAAAACTCAAGGTGAAATTCGGCTCCGCCCTCGCCAACGAGGTGTTCGACAACCGGATCATCACCATCCCAGGTTTGAAAGGGCGCGACCACAAAGAAATCAGTGAGAAAAACCTGGCCCGCATCATTCAGGCGCGTATGGAAGAAGTACTCGACTATGTACTTTGGGAAATCCGCCGCAGCGGCTACGAGCGCAAACTCATCGGTGGCATCGTGCTCACCGGTGGTGGCGCCCTGCTGGCCAACACAGACAAACTCACGGAGTTTCACACCGGCATGTCCTGCCGCATCGGGGTTCCCCTCGAACACCTGGCGCATGGCTACCACGAAAAGGTGAACAGTCCGATTTTCAGCACAGCCATCGGTTTGCTGATGCGCGGACTGCAGGACATCGACCCGTCAAAAGCGCAAAAAGAAGAAGCCAAACCGGAAGTCAATGACGAGCCGAAAGAGCCATCCAATGTTTCAGAAGAAAAAGGAGCCACCTGGTTCGACAACGTCTTCAAAAAAACAAAGGAATGGTTTGAGGCCGAACCGGACGTGGACTTCAACAAGAAATAAACAGCCGTTTTCAGGCGGTTATGCTGCCTGAATCGATCCTATTTGATAACTCTAAACAGAAAATATCATGCTTTTTGATTTGCCAAAAGATGAGCCAAGCATCATCAAAATCATCGGCGTAGGTGGCGGCGGTTCCAATGCTGTCACGCACATGTACAAACAAGGGATTGTAGGTGTCGATTACGCCATCTGCAATACGGACGCGCAATCCATGCAACTCAGCCCGGTGCCCACCAAAATTTCACTCGGCCAGTTGCTGACCGAAGGCCGCGGCGCAGGCAGCAAGCCTTCCGTCGGTAAACAAGCCTGTATTGAAAGCATCGACGAAATCAAACGTTTCCTCGAAACCGGTACTAAAATGGCCTTTATCACCGCCGGCATGGGCGGCGGCACCGGTACCGGCGCTGCTCCGATCATCGCCAAAGCCGCCCAGGAACTGGGTATACTGACAGTGGGCATCGTCACACTGCCGTTTACCTTCGAGGGTAAAATTCGTGTCGGCAACGGCATGGAAGGCCTCGAAGAACTGCGCAAAAACGTGGACTGCTTAGTCATTATTTCCAATGACAAACTGCGCGACATCTTCGGCAATCTGAGCATTTCGGCGGCATTTGCAGAAGCCGATAATATCCTCTGCACCGCTGCAAAAGGCATCGCGGAAATCATCACCGTGCCCGGATATGTGAACGTCGACTTTGAAGACGTGAACACGACCATGCGCGGCTCGGGTGTCGCCATCATGGGTACTTCCACCATCGAGGGCGAAAACCGCGCTTTCCGGGCTGCCGACGAAGCGCTGCGCTCGCCGCTGCTCGAAGACAACGACATCTTCGGCGCTAAAAACATCCTGGTGAATATCACCTCGGGCGCCAAAGAAGCCACGATGGATGAAATCTTCGAAATCACGCAGTTCGTACAGGAAAAGGCGGGCGAAAATGCCAACCTGATCTGGGGTAACTGCTTCGACGAACGTTTGGGCGAGAAATTAGCGGTGACGATCATTGCCACCGGTTTTGAAGTAGCCGAACGCAAAAACCCGGCTCCAGGCGCCCAGCGCCAGCAAAACCCGAACGAACGCCAGGTGGTACACCTCGACGATGAGGCTGCCGGAAAAAAGAACGAGCCTTCTCTCTTTACGATTACGTCCGATGAGGCGTATTCCCCGGTAGATGAGAAGGCGGCTACCGGGCTCGAATTCGAGTTCGATAACATCCGGGAAACAGTGGATAAAATTCGCCGTACGGCGCCTGTCAACAGCGACCCGTTTCTGCGACACCCGGAGGATGACGAAATTTCGCCGGAGGAGCGCCGCCGCCGCATCGAAGAGGCTCAACGCCGCCGTCAGGATGCCTTGAACCGCCCGATCAATGTGGTGAAACTCAGCTCTCCGCAAACCATCATCGAACTGGAAAATCAACCGGCTTATCTGCGTAAAAGCATCAACCTGGAAGACGTGCCCGACGCCGATCAACCTGCCATGTCCAACTGGACCGTTTCACTCGAAGAAGAAGGCGAGATCAGGGTAGGGGGGAATACGTATTTGCACGACAATGTTGACTGAATGATGAATGATGAATGATGAATGATGAATGATGAACGATGAACGATGAACGATGAATGATGAATATAATGTGCTTAGAAGCCTTCAAATGCCCTGGCATAAGTTGATACTTATCAACCTTTATATTGAATGGCCAAACTGACGTACTGACGATGAACTATTCATCATTCATCGCTCATCATTTATCATTTATCGCTCATCATTCATCATTAGATAAAGATTATTTCTGCTAAGTGGTAGCGGCCTCGGTGTGTGGGACACCGGGCCGCTTTTTTTTGGCCCATCGGCCTCCATTGCGTATTCCTCTGCCTGTAAAAAAACCATATTGTGGTACGCCGTAGAGCACACCACAGTATGATCTGTAGCCACATAAACGCCATGTGAGGAGTAGAACCCCTCCAGGCGGGGCAGAAATTTTTTTAAAAAAATTTAATTTGATAAAAACTTGAATATATTTGCCCATCCAAAATCAATAAACAGTGGAGACCGGAATTATTCTATCCGGGTAATTCCATCCATGCTGCCCAAAAGTGGATAATTTTCTACTTTGGCATGATCTTGGGTGTTTACATGTTGCCTCTGGAACTATAATCCTGATCGTTTTTTCGATTTATCCCGTTTTTCTC
>JAYSZC010000889.1:0-2968 GCA_043738235.1 Lewinellaceae bacterium
TCTGCCGATGCCAACCGCGCATGGCTGGATCGGCAAAAAGTTCAACTCGACGTTTGGCTCGAAACCAAACCGGGACATTGGGAGAAAGTCGATTTTTTCAACCTCGCCGGATCATCGACGTTCAAAAATAACGTGCTGTCGCTCGATTTATCACGGGTGCAGGGCGATTCGGTGCGGCTGCGGCTGGAATTCGGTTTCCAATTCTGGGAAATTGACTACGCAGCGCTGGATTTTTCAGACAATCAGCCGGTACAGCAACAAACCCTACGCCCGGTTTCAGCCGTTTCTCAATCGGGAGAAAACCTGCTGCCCGCGCTGATTGCTGATGATGCCAACTATTACGACCAACCGAACATAGGCGACGAAGCGGCCGTCGTATTCGAGCCGCCGCCACTCGCGTCCGGCCATATACGCAGCCTCATTTTGCACGGCAAGGGACATTATGAAATTTACTATGCGCCGGCCACCGGCAAGCCGAATATTTTCCAATTACGAGCCTGGAATAAAGAAAATGCGCTGCCCCGGTTTTCCCGCGAACAATGGCGGGCAGCAGCGGCGCTCAGCGATCATGAATGGCCGAATCTCATGATGACCGGCAACTAAAACGAACGAAAAATGCCACATCAGGTCCATAGTGAATTCATTTCAGGCTGGAAATTCCGCTTGTTGGAATTGAAAATGTTGCGCAGGTTGGCGCGGATTGCCTTCAGTATTTACCCCCGGCGAAGCGATGCCTGGCAGGCGTTGCGAAGGCATATTGCGGTGCACCTGGAGTACAAACGCATCTGTCATGTAACCAAAGCGGTGCGTGTCGGCGAGCGGATATTTGTCCAGATGACCTTTCCATACCTGGAATCGAAATCTATGAATGTATTGGCTGTCAATGAATTATCTCGAAGCGTGTCGATAAGTGGAAATAACGCCGGTCTGAATACGCTCCTGCTGGCCATCACCAAAAAATGCTCGCTCCAATGCGCCCATTGCTGCGAATGGGATGCTTTGAATGGCCGCGAACAGCTGTCCGCTGACGACCTGATGTCCATCGTCCGAAAATTTCAGGCGCACGGCGTCGCCTCCATCGAACTCAGCGGCGGCGAACCGCTCAACCGCTTCGACGACCTGTTGCAGCTCCTTCGCGGGAGTGATACGGAGCGCACGGACTTTTGGGTGCTGAGCTCCGGATACCGCCTCACACAAGCGCGGGCGCATGCCTTGCGCGAGGCCGGGCTGGTTGGCATCAGTATCAGCCTCGACCATTGGGACCCTGCCGAACACGACCGTTTTCGGGGACTGCAAGGCAGTTTTGAATGGGCGAAACAAGCGGTGCAACACGCAAAATCCGCAGGCTTGGCTGTGTGCCTGACACTGACGACGCTCCGCGAATTTTGTACACCAGGGCATCTTTGGAGATACGCTGAAATGGCGCGGGACTGGGGCGTACATTTCATCCGTTTGATGGAACCGCGCGCAGTGGGGCATTTTGCCGGAAAAGAGGTGGAATTACGACCGCAGGAAACAGCGGTACTGGAAGACTTTTTTCGTGAAATTCAGCGGGGCCCTGCGTACCGGGACTTCCCGCTGCTGGAATATTACGCTGCCTACATCCGCCAAAAAGGATGCTCGGGCGCAGGTAAACGTTTCCTGTATGTGGATACGGACGGCGATATGCACGCTTGCGGATTCTGCCACAACAAATGCGGCAATGCCTTGAAAAACAGCATTGAATCGGGGATCGAAAACATGGAACGCGCGAGCGGTTGCCATGCGTACGTGACAGATTAATTGTATTTTGTCGCGTATTTTGCTTTGATGCGGAACATCGGTTTCATGATTTGAACAAAACGAACACGATCTAAAAACCTGCTGAGCAATGAGAAACTTACTTTCGAACAACTTTTTTTTACAGTTGGAAAACAAATTTTCAGGAAGAGTTCGATCACCAACTCAACCTTGACAACGCCTGAAAAAGTTACACGATCTCCCGGCTGGGATTATTCTTTTATTTTGCCCTGCTACTGCTCGATTGGGTGCGTTATGAAAAAGGTTTGCTGCCCGGCAACTGGGTGTTTGAAGCCCTGTTTTTCAACCATTTATTGTTGACTGCTTTTTTATTTCCCTTCATAATCGCCCGAAAAAATATGGCTGCCATTCGTGCCGGGGTCTTTCCAAATGGCAGGAAGCTCACCTGGCTCACCCTCGGAATTATGACCACTTGCATGATTCCCTTGTCGATATTAAGTATTTTAGACAGGGGCGGCGTCACAGCATTCGGCATTTTTATCCTGCTTTGCAACCTGGTGATCACCCTCCCGCACGAAGAGCGCATCGGATTAAACCTTTTTTGTTTTATTACCATCTTGACGGCTATCTGTTTTATCCACGAAGGCCATAGTGCTTTATTGATTGTCAACGTCCTGGAAATACTGGGTATCCTGCTCCCGACATTTATATTTTCAACCGTCCAATTCAACCTGAACATCAGCCAGTTCCAGAATGAAAAACTTTTGGAGAAAAAAAATGAAGAAATAGAAAAAGAAAAAGCCCGTTCGGATGAGCGTGGTCGGCGAACAACGTTTCGCCTTCGATATCTGGGGTCAATCCGTCAATGTGGCCGCCCGTATGGAACAAACCTGCGAAGCGAACCATATCAATATTTCAGGGAAAACGTACCAATTGGTCAAAGACGATTATGCATGTACCTACCGGGGGAAAATTCCGGTGAAACACCTGGAAGATCAGGAAATGTATTATGTCGGGAAAAATGAGGAGGGTTAAGATCAAACCTTCTTCCACACCAGTCCTTCTCCCGCCTCCACAACAGGCAAAACTCCAGAAAATATCCCTGCCTCCACCGCTTCTTTTTCCGTAGAAAAACACAAGCGCCAGTCCCCTTCGGGAAATGGAATGTCCATTTCGGAATAGCCCGTTTTAGGATTCATATTCGCCACAAAAACAAATGCCGGCTGCT
>JAYSZC010000890.1:0-1206 GCA_043738235.1 Lewinellaceae bacterium
CATCATTCATCATTAATTCTTTTATCAGTGCTTCGAATTCCCGTTTGAACGCTCCGTACTTGCTCGTAGCCGGCCCATCGAAACCGGTATGGATATGACGAATGCGGTCATTTTTATCCAGAATGATCATGGTGGGGAAGGCCATTACGTGGTTGAGGTTAGGGAATACCCGCTCCGCTTCGGCGTTGCTGGCGGCTCCGGCATACAGTATTTCAAATGGTATGCCCATTTGCTTTTTATATTCTGCCAGGTGATTGTTGATGCGGACCGTGTCTTTGCCGCGCTCAAACGAAAGACCCACAATCGCCAGTTCCCGGGCGGCAGCGGGGTTGTTTTTCAAATATTCGGTCAGGAAATTCTGCTCATCGCGGCAATTCGGGCACCAGGTACCCATGATGGTAAAAATTTTAATTTTTTTATCGAACTGCGGTCCCGGGTAGGTCACCTGCACGCCTTGCGGATTTGGCAGCGAGAAAGTAATGTTACCGGCGTTTGCTTTCACCCGGGTAAGCGTGTCTGCGTCGCCGAGCCGGAAGCTGGGATCGCGCCAGGCAGACCACAGGGTGCGAAAATGCGTACCGGACCGGTATTCGCCCTGCAGGCTATCGCTGCGAATGCTCCCCGAAAACAGGTAGGCATGAGCGCCGTCGAAACAGGAAAGCCAGAATTTACGGCCCTGCACCGTCCCTTCCAGGAAGCGGTAATCGCCGGTTTCAGTGCGGAAGGTGCCTTGCAGGTGGTTGCCTGTCTGCTGAAATTCGCCGATGGCCCTTTCCGGCGGTTCCGGCTTTTCAATACCGAATAAGGTTGCCCATTCGCCCGATAACTGTGCAGCCGGTGGTTCATTCAGGGAGGTAAACCGGTAATTGCGGCCCGCATGGGCATAAAACGGAATACGGTAGTTGTTGCGGGTCGTGACGACCCATTCGCCCTGCATCACGCCCCCGCGGATCTCCGCGTGGATATAAGACTGATATTCCGGGAAGTACACATTCATCGTGTCGCGGGCCTGCGTACGGTCGCGCCCATAGCGAATGCTGTCGCAGCGGATGCGTTCCGAGCCATTGAGGAATTCGATATAAAAGCGCTCCTCGTCCACGTACTTTACCTCGAAATTAAAGGGCAGTTCACCGGGTTTGAACTGCTCGGTCAGGAGCATGACCGTATCCTTATCGCGTACCGGCACCTGGTATTTTTCCAGTACCA
>JAYSZC010000891.1:0-2966 GCA_043738235.1 Lewinellaceae bacterium
TTCGCACTAACGACTTCGCACTTCAAACTATAACGCCTTTGTAAAAGGAAAGTTGCCGCTTGCCTGTCTTTAGCAGGCTTCGTCAAAACTTTATGACAGGGTAGATAAAGGTCTTTCTTCAAATCACTATTCAATCGGGCGCCAAAATTATACTTGTTTTTTTAAGCGTGAAACTTCCCGAAAGTTTGAAACTTTCGGGAAGTTGGAGTTAACGCGAAATTAAATTTTACTTGAAAAGCCTTGCTCTGGCGACTTCGAACTATTTCGGCTTCGCACTTCGTACTGACGACTTCGCACTACCCGCCTTCGTACTTTTCTCCACCGGTGGCGGTGGCGGTGTTTCTCCCACAAAAACCATCACGCTCAGCGGCGGCAATTTGAAGGTCACAGAGTAATCGTGCCCATGCGAAGGATGTTTTTTGGCTTTTAACGACCCGTTCACGATGCCGCTGCCGCCAAATTGTTTGGCGTCGCTGTTGAGTATTTCTTTCCAGACGCCGGGGTATGGCGCTCCCACCGTGTATTCAGCCATAGGGTTGGTATTAAAATGGCAGACCACCAGCAACATAGGGTCCTCCGGGTCGCCTTTTCGTAGAAATACCAGCACACAGTTTTCGGTATCGTCGCCGGAAATCCACTGGTAGCCATCGGAATGGAATGCCTTGCGCCAGAAGGACGGGTGGCTGGTATAGGCTTCATTCATAGCCTTCACCCAGCTTTGAACCCCTTTGTGGTAGTCGTATTGCAGCAGTTGCCAGGGAATGCCGAGGTCGTGGCTCCACTCGGTTGTTTGCCCGATTTCGCCGCCCATAAACAGGATTTGAGAGCCTGGGTGTACCCACTGATGTCCGAGCAAGGCCCGCAGGTTGGCAAATTTTTGCCACTCATCGCCGGGCATTTTATGTTGCAGGGAACCTTTCATGTGCACCACTTCGTCGTGACTGAGCGGCAGCATGAATTTTTCAGAAAAAGCATACACCATGGAAAAGGTGATCTCATTCTGATGAAAACGCCTGAATATCGGGGGGCGTTTGAAGTAACTCAGGGAATCGTGCATCCAGCCCATCATCCACTTTTGACTGAAGCCCAATCCGCCATCGAAAGTCGGTTTGGTGATACCGGGGAATGCGGTGCTTTCCTCGGCGATGGTTTCCACGCCCGGGTATTCCTTATACACGGCTTCGTTAAAATCTTTCAGGAAAGAAATGGCCTCCAGGTTTTCCCTGCCGCCATAAATATTGGGAATCCATTCGCCTTCCTTACGGGAATAATCGTGATACAGCATGGAAGCCACGGCGTCTACCCGAAGGCCGTCGATATGGTATTTATCCATCCAGAACAAGGCGTTTGAGATTAGAAAACAACGCACTTCATTGCGTCCGTAGTCGAATACATAGCTGTTCCAGTCGGTCTGGAATCCACGGCGCGGGTCGGCATATTCAAAAAGGTGCGTACCGTCAAAAAGGTACAAGCCGTTGATATCGCCCGGAAAATGAGAAGGCACCCAATCGAGCAGTACGCCTATGCCCGCTTCATGGCATTTATCCATGAAATACATCAGGTCTTCCGGCGGCCCGAAGCGGCTGGTGGGCGCATAATAGCCCGTGATTTGATAGCCCCAGGACGGGAAATAGGGGTGTTCCATAACCGGCATGAGTTCCACGTGTGTAAATCCCATTTCCTTAACATACGGCACCAGGTCTTCGGCCAGTTCGCGGTAGTTGAGCGAGCGGTTGCCGTCCTGCTGAATTTTTTTCCAGGAGCCGGGATGCACTTCATAGACCGACCAGGGTTGTGGTTTTTGCGCCCTTTCTTTTCTGGCTTTCAACCAGGCGTCGTCTTTCCACTGATAATCATAAGACCAGACAATAGATGCAGTGCCTGGCGCAGCCTCCCAAAGCCGGGCAAAAGGGTCGCCTTTGTCGAGGTGAACGCCGGAATACGTATGAATATGGTATTTATAAACAGTGCCTTTACCGATGCCGGGAATAAAACCTTCCCAGATACCGCTGCTGTCCCAGCGGGGATGCAACACATGGCTGTCGGGGTTCCATTTGTTAAAATCGCCCGTGACGGATACGCGTTGCGCGTTGGGCGCCCAAACGGCAAAAAACACCCCGCGTTCGCCATGTACTTCGACAGGGTGACTACCCATTTTTTCATATAAACGGAAGTGTTTGCCGCTTTGCAAGAGGGCAATATCGAAGTCGGTAAGCAGGGAAAAGGATTTGGTTGTCGACATATAGCAGAAATAAGAATTCACACTCGGTAAAAATACCCTGAATTGGGTGAAAGGTAGTACAATCTATGAAGAATGTGCACAATCTGATTATTTATGGGCGCTTGGCACAGTTTTGGCTAATATGCCTCTGCCTCCTTTAATTGTTTTCAAACCAATGACAATCGCATGAATGGATCCTCTTTACACACAATATTGCAACGTTTCCCGCTGTTAGCGGCGCTATCGGAGGCTGAATTGCAGCGCATGGCATTTATGGCCGAACGGCGTACTGCCGTCAAACACTCTTTTGTTTACCTGGCCGATGAACCCAGCGAATACCTTTGTTTTCTCATTGAAGGCGCCGTAAAAATTGGCATTTATTCTCCCGACGGAAGAGAAATCATTAAAAATATACAACACCCATACACTGTATTTGGAGAATTGGGGCTTGCAGGAGAATTGCATCGCTCCGAATTCGCCAGTTCTATGGGCCGCGATGTGGATTACCTAGCCGTAAAAGTAGAAGACTTCCGCTATCTGATGCAACAAAATTTTCGACTGGCGCAAGCCGTCATGCTCAACCTCGGCGATCGACTGCGCCGCGCTGAACGCCATTGGGAGTCGCTGATCCTGAAAGATGTGCGAACCCGCATTGTTGAATTTTTAAAGGAAAGCGCCGGCGAACACGGCCGCCAGGTGGGATACGAAACGCTGGTCAAACACGGTCTGACACAACAGGATATCG
>JAYSZC010000892.1:0-2966 GCA_043738235.1 Lewinellaceae bacterium
AGTTATTAGTCCGAAGTGCGAAGTCCGTAGAGTACACCGTTTCATACTTGGGTTTCCAAAACTTGAGGCGGTGTACTCTTCGCACTTCGGACTTCGGACTTTCTACCGTGTACTCTAAGGACTGACGACTTCGCACTTCGGACTTCGCACTATTTTCCATACTTTTGCGGCAAATTTTCAAACCAGATACAAACAGCCATGATTCGTTCACTGATTAAAATAGGCATATTAGTTGTAGGAGCCATCCTGATTTACAATTACTTCTTCGGCACCGATACAGAACGGGATAATTCCCGGAAAATTTTCGGTCAGATGCGTGATGTGGTGGTTTCTGTCGGACATTTGGTAAAAACCGAAAAAAACAACTTCAATGCCGGAAAATACGATGCCGCGCTCGATAAACTCGGTGGCGCTTACCGCGCTATCCGCGACCGGGCACAATATGTAGATGAAAAAGTGCTCAAACGCCTCGATCAACTCGAAGATCGCAAAGCGCAGTTGCAAACGGAAATAGACAGCATTGAAAAAGGCGATGAGGCTGCGGATGCGCTGGCAAAAAAAGGACTTAAAAAAGACGCTAAATCAGAACAACAAAAAGCGGCGAAATCTGCCGATCAGAAGCGGCGCAAAGAGGAACTGCAGCGCGAACTGGAATCCCTGCTGCGCGATTCGGACGCCCTGCTGAAAGATGCTGCGGAAAACTAAAATCATACACTCAACTATTTGCACAATCCTCTGTTAAGGGGGAAGACAAAAAAGACAGGCAAAAGCAAAAAGTATTGAAATTCAATATGTTATGCAAATGGGCCTGCTATACACGGCGTTTCTTCACTCATTTGATATAATCTTAATCCATGACGGACTTTTTGCAGCAAATCCTGGGCGCTGACTGGGAAAACTCGCTGATTATCATATTGAACCTAATCCTCATTGAAAGCCTGCTGTCTGTGGACAATGCCGCAGTTTTGGCTACGATGGTGCTCGACCTCCCGCCCGACCAACGAAAACGGGCCTTGCGGTACGGTATTTTGGGCGCTTATTTTTTTCGGGGATTGTGCCTCATTTTTGCAGCCTGGCTGATTCAAATCTGGTGGCTCAAACCGCTCGGCGGCGCTTACCTGATTTATTTAGCCTACGATTATTTTAAGAAAAAAGCCACACCTGCCAAAGACGACGACCTACTTGTAAAAGAAGAGAAATGGTTTTATAAAATAACGTACGGACTCGTCGGGCCTTTCTGGGCCACTGTTATAGCGGTCGAGATCATGGACCTGGCTTTTTCGCTCGACAATGTATTTGCTGCGGTCGCTTTCACCGATAATATCTGGCTGATCTGTATCGGCGTGTTTATTGGTATCCTTACCATGCGTTTTGTCGCGCAGTGGTTTGTCAAATTACTGGAGCGCTATCCTTTTCTCGAAACCAGTGCTTTTATTGTAATCGGTATCCTCGGCATCAAACTTTTTATGGCTTTACCCTGCCATTTTATGAAAGGGCATCCCGTAGCAGACTGGATTGAGGGTGAAACCGCCGATCTGATTGTCTCTGTACTGACCGCCGGTTTCTTCTTTATCCCGATCATTACTTCCCGCTTCTTCGGCTGGCCTAAAAAGGTCGAGCGTATCGAACCAATCATCCCCATAGAAGATCATCTGGTGGAACCGGGGTCTAATAAATAAATACCACCATGGTTGATTTTACCCGTATCGTACTGCCGAACGGCCTCCGTGTGCTGGTACATGAAGACCACACCACGCCTTTAGCCGCCGTCAATATTACCTACTATGTCGGGTCGCGCGACGAACGCGCCGACAAAACGGGTTTCGCGCACCTGTTCGAGCACCTGATGTTTGCAGGCAGCAAAAATGTGCCCGATTTCGACGACCCGCTCCAGCGCGCCGGGGGCGAAAACAACGCTTACACCACCAACGACTACACCACTTTTTACGAAATCGTGCCCGCCGACAACCTCGAAGTGGCGCTCTGGCTGGAAAGCGACCGGATGCTGGCCCTGAGCATTTCCAAAAAATCGCTGGACGTGCAGCGCAAGGTTGTGGTGGAAGAATTTAAGGAAACCTGCCTCAATGAACCCTACGGTGACTGCTGGCACCACCTGTCCGAGATGATGTACCACGTGCATCCGTATCGCTGGCCCGTCATCGGTCTCACCCCCGAACACATTGAAGGCGCCACGCTGGAAGACGTGCGCTCCTTTTACCGGAACTGGTACACGCCATCCAATGCAGTGCTGAGTATTGCGGGCAAAGTCAGCACCGCCGACGCCCTGCAATTAGTGGAAAAATGGTTTGCCGACATCCCGGCAGGCCCTTCCATACAGCACAATCCCAGCCCTGAACCGCCACAAACGGCGCCCATCCGCAAGGAAGTGCGGGGCAATGTGCCCGTGCCGGCGGTGTATCTCGCTTTCCGAACACCCGCCCGGCTGGATCCCGATTTTTACGCCATCGACCTGCTCAGCGACATCCTGGCGCAGGGGCATTCCTCCCGGCTGTACCGCCGCCTGTTAAAGGAAAAACAGGTGTTTTCTCAAATTGACGCCTATATCACCGCCAATATCGACCCGGGACTCCTCGTCGTCGAAGGCCGCCCGGCAGCAGGCGTAACCATGGACGACGCCATAGCCGCCATCTGGGAAGAACTCGAACTCCTGAAAAAGGAAGCCGTCGAAGAAAGGGAATTGAAAAAGATTCAGCACCGCTTTGAAAGCACCATCGTTTTTTCGGAAACGAGTATCCTGAACAAAGCGCAGAACCTGGGTTTTTATGAAATCCTGGACCGGGCCGAACTGATGAACGAAGAGGTAGATACTTACCTGGCTGTCACGCCCGCAGATATGCACCGGGCAGCGAACGGGATTTTCAGGGCGGAGAATTCGGCGACGCTGGTGTATTTGCCGATGGAGATTAAATTGAACACGGATTAAACGGATTGGACACGGATTTTTA
>JAYSZC010000893.1:0-7541 GCA_043738235.1 Lewinellaceae bacterium
ATTGCTGGCTCTGGATGTACCGGGGCGCCTGGCACGAGTGGGCCGTACATGAAATTGAAATGGCGGTACCGATGAGTCCGCAACAACTGCGCAAAAAACGCCAGGCCATCTTTATGCACCAAAGCCAGAAAGATAGCGCTCCTTTCCCGGGCGACGACAACCGCGAATTCTGGCAACGCGCGGAAGACCGCAACCGGGGCACTGCCAATACTTACCGGTCACTTGGGCTGGCGGAGTACGAAGCGATGGAGGCATTTGTAAGGTGGAAAGGGTAGGATGCTTCTCAAAAGCTTGTTTTTATCACAATCGGGTTACTCAATATCTTATGCACCGGGCAGGCCATTGGTGGTAAGTTGCTGTTGGCGGGGACGCGCAACAGCGGCGGCGGGGCGACTCGGTATTGTGACAAGGGACGCCGACAAAGGAAAAAAGTGAATGCTGCCTCATTGCATTCGCGTCCATGTCTGCGTTCGCCAAAATATTCCCCAATAGCCCCGGACTTTCAGAGTGTCCGCGCCTTCCAGCCACATCGAGCTTCGGTAAGTCGTGCCGTTGCCAGGGTCGAGGATATAGCCGTTCGTCCATTTTTCGCCGTCTTTTTTCAGCCCCCAAAGGATGGTCATTCCCACGATTTTGGCATTTTTTCTTTCCCCGGAGCATTTCGAGCAGACAGGGTCGGGCGGCTCACAGGATTGAAGGAATATTTGTGTGACTTTGCCTTCGAGCAAGCCGCATTCTTTCTTGCGAGAGGTCACTTCCTCGAATGTTTCCCGATAATTTGGATGTTCTGTGCCAAACCATTTATCCCACCAGGTGAAATATAGGCCATAGTTGTGGTTGAAATGTTTGTGATGCAAGTCATGATGCGTGGTATTATTCGGTGCGTCCAGTAAAAATAAGCATCGTGCAACAAAAGCATCAAGGCAAGGCTGACGACAAACCATATCCCGCCCCACTCGGCGAACTTGTCGTAAATGAGTGTGTAACCGGCATTTTTCAGATTCAAAATAGCATGGGCGAGCGAGGCATAGCCTAGGTCATATGCAATTTCAAGCACGATCAAATCGCGTTTATCTGGATCGGACAAAACAGCGCAAGCTTCCCGAACTCGATAACTGTTGAGATAATCGTTGAAATTGCGATGGCCAAGGTGTTGGTTGATGGCTTGGCGCAAACGATATTCTTTAACCTGCATCTTTTCGGCAAGGCGCCGAATCGTCAACCCTTCCGTGCGCCAGTATTTTTGCGAATCCATCAAAGTTGAAAGTTGTGCCAGCAAGCCTTTGTCAACCTCAAACGTAGCCAAAGATATTGGGTTGGGTTTCTCAATTTCCGAAAAAAAAACCGGTTTGAATGACAACAACCGCAGGGAGAAAAAAACATTTAACCCGAAAATAAAGGCTTTTTGTCCAACATTCAGCATCGGCGGTGGAGGTGCACCTCGAAGAGACAGTTCTGAAAGCAGCGTGATGGTCATCAGTCCGGCGGTGATGATGATGAAAACTTTCCGAAAATGAAACCGTGACAGCACCAAATCAGATTCCCGATTGTGGGCAGCTTCGAGAATGCCCAGCACAATGAATGTTAGAGAAGCAAGATGGATCAACCACTCAAACAGGATTTGACTGCTCTCCCGGGACGGCAAGCCCGGCTGCTGGAATTGTATATATACAAGATAATGTATCCCAACCAATGCTGCAAACAACCAACCGTACGACCGCCGCCACTGATAATTGTCATCAAAAAGCGACTTGCTAAAAAGCCAAATGATGCCGGGGCAAGAAAGGGCAGCACAAGCAAAGGAATAAAAATAACAGGATGATCCTTCATGGGCGGCCAGTCTGCCAACAAATAACCCATTATACACCATCCGAATAATTGTGTTGGAATAGTTTTTTGTAGATTGCCCATATCCCGCAAGAACAATCCTACAAGTAGCAGGATTTGGCCGATTGCAGCAAAACGGAGGATATCTGTAAGGTAGGTCATAGAGCCAAAAGTAAATGGGATCCTGACCGAACATCAATATTTGGTCAATGTGTCATCTCAAATCAATATTAAGGAATACGCCCGTTTTTATTTCCGTTGAAAACTGCAAAAGACAAAATTCTGCACCGTATTGAATGGCGTCGTGTGGTCTTCCTGAATGCATTTGACACGCTCAAAATTGACCTCAAACCGGGCTGACATAGAGGCCTCAGAGTATTGTTTGATTTCCAGCCCGCTACACTTTTTCGGACCTTGCTCACTGAAGGTTCCCAAAATGAGATAACCATCTTTTTTTATCGCGTCTTCGACCAAATCGACGTATTGACTTATTTTGTCATCCGTTGTCAGAAAGTGGAATGCGGCGCGGTCATGCCAGAAGTCGAACTGAACCGGCGGCTCGAAGGCAGTAACATCTGATACCACAAAATGCACCTTTTCCGCTTTGTCTCCCAACCGCTTTTTCAGGTTTTCAATTGCTTTTGCCGAAATATCCAGTACCCAAAGGTTCTGATATCCGCGTTCCAAAAGGATGTCAATAAAATGGCTTTCGCCTGCTCCTACGTCGATGATGTTTGCCGTCAAAGGAAGGTTGAAGAGTTCTAAAAATTCTATAGAAGTAGCAGGGTATTCCTGAAACCAACTGACTTCTTTTTCGGCTTTTGTGCTGAAAATGTTGTCCCAATGTTCCTTTTGCAAATTCTGCATACTATTTGAATTAAAAAATATGATTGTTCAAGGTTAGTGTAATAAAGACTTTAAGTCGCTTAGCCTAAGCGCTCTTTCACAGGGCTAAATTTTTGTCAAAGTTAGGAACTGGCCTGAAGGATGCAAAAAGCAATGTTCATACACTATTTTATGCCGCTTTGCTCAACCGCTCCTTTACAATTGCCACCATGAAATCGCGAACATCGTCAGAGCGTTTTACCAGATCGTAAGGCAAACGAATGATGAATTGGTGCCGTCCTTTTTCGTCTACCCATTCATCTTCTTCCTGATCGGTTTCGTCTGACGTACATAGGAATGTGATACCTACATTTGGCAGGTGCGGGAATTGTGCAGCGACATATTGCGTATCTACTTTATCGGCAATTTCTTGTTCGACAATTTTTGTAACATCCACGGGCTGAAATTTTTGTCAGGAATGGATTCAAAATCAGGCGGCCTCGCCCAAGCGCTCCTTTACAATCGCCACCATGAAATCACGAACGTCCGCCGACCTTTTTACCAGGTCATAAGGCAGCCGAATAGTGAAGTAGTGTGTACCCTTGTCATCGATCCATTCATCTTCTTCCTGGTCGTCGAGTGTACACAGAAAAGTAATGCAGACGTCTTCCACGTGCGGGAATTGTGCGGATACATACTGCGTGTCGATTTTATCGGCCACTTCTTGCTCTACAATTTTTACGACTTCCATGGGCTAAATTTTTGTCAAAGTTAAGAATAGGATTGAAATGATGCAATTCCTATTTGTAAACAGGGTTGTACGGCGGGAGCAGTAATCGCTTTTCTTCGGGCCGAGCAACGTTTTCGGGAAGAAGGGGATAGGAAAAAAGTTTAATTTGTTCCTGTTGTAAGCATTCTCCCATTGTTCCTCTCGCTTTTGTTGCTTAGCAGTCAGGCGAGGCTCGCCGTCAATGTATTCTACTACGTCGCTCCATTGAAGCGCGCACACGATGAGTAAAACAGCGCCGCCAAGGATAAACGGCAACAGGCTTTTCTTTTTCGGTTCCTTGGGTTCAAATTTGGTTTGCGGTGAATCTCCTCCCATATTGATAAATTTAGCGTGTAAAGGGATTAAAAATGAATAGAACCGAGTCGTTGCTGCAAATAACGTTGTTATGGGAAGCAATCAAGGCGACACGGCCGGGACAAATATAAAGGATTTATTTTTTCTTTTTGGATGCCTTCGCCCTGTTGTTGAAGTCGAGACAAAGGTCAATCCAATAGCCGAATTCCGTTTGGCTGCGCATCCCTTCTTCTGCCACCATGACATAACCTTTCATCGGCCGGCCGGTAAAGTCCATCATGCGACAACCCGGTTTTTCAAGCGCAGTGTCCTGAAGTACAGGGTCTATCCTGCACATCATTTCGTCGGCGATGATGCCGACACACATTTTGCCGTTGACCATAAAAGTAAGGCCGCCCATCATTACCTTTTCTTCGATAACGGGCAGGTGGGCCAACTTTTCGCGGATGCGGTTCGCTAAATCTTCGTTGTATGGCATAGAGTTGTATTTATCTTTTATTTATGGACCAAATTCCAAGGTACAGCAGAAGGGGATCGCTTCTCAAAAATCCGTTTTTATCTCAATCGGGTTTTTCAATATCTTATGCACCGGGCAGGCATTGGCAATTGCCAGCAACCTTGTTTTCTGATCCTCGTCGAGATCGCCGCTGAATTTTAATGTTCGCCGGATGATCGTTTTGCTTTCTTCGGGGATAAATTCCAGATCAATATCGATATGTACTTCCTGCAGGTCCCAGCCTTTCCGGTCGGCGTACATTTTGAGCGTTGCGCTGGTGCAGGCCGCCAAAGCGGAGGCCAGTAACTCTGTGGGTGAGAAACCTGCATTTTTTCCGCCCTGCTCTACCGGCTCGTCGGCTATGATGATATTGCCGGAAGGAGAGGTGATTTCAACTTTGTACAACTCGTTTTTGATGCTGGACGAGACTTTGGTCATGTCATTATTTTTTTAAGGATGGGTAGGGAACAAATTCCAGTTCGTCGCCTTCTTCAGGAAAGGTTGACATAAGTGATTCAGTTTGATACCTTGCAAATATGCGTAAACTTTCTCAATGACGCTTTTGGCGCTCCATTTGAGCGCGCGCACGATGAGTATAACAGCACTGCCAAAGATAAAGGTTTTGGGTAATCTGTAAATACCTTTGGGCTTCTCTTGTACGTTTGCGCTCGTGTTGAAAAAAATACAAGAATGGCGCTTATTTACTTCAAAATCGCGCCCCACCTTTGCCCCATCATACGCAGTAAAAATTATTATATGGGTAATATACACCGTACCATCCGTTTCCTGCTCTTTACTGTGATGCTTCAGGTATTTATACCGGCGGCAGACGCCCAAATCACCAGTGTAACACTTTCCGGAAAAACCCAGGATGCGCAGAGTAGAACTGTCCTACCCTTTGTCAGCGTCGTTCTGAAAACAGAAAAAGACAGCGTGTTTGTAGTAGGCGCCTTGAGCAATGAAGGAGGTATTTTTACTTTTCCGGCACTCAAAAAGGGCGATTATTTACTGGAAGCCAGTTATGTAGGGTATAAGATCCATCGACAACGTATTTTAGTGGGTGAGTTAAGCGCATTCCTTGATTTGGGAGCAGTGTCGATGACCGAACAACCGCACTCGCTCAATGAAGTCATCGTTTCCGCAAAAGCGGACGAGGTATCGGGGCAACTGGATAAAAAGACGTTCACAGTCGCCGACAATATCCGCCAGAGCGGCGGCTCGGTTCTACAGGCGATATCAGCGTTGCCCGGTGTCGCCATCTCACAGGAAGGCAAAGTGCAACTGCGCGGCAGTGAGAAAATCGTCGTTTTGATTGATGGTAAACAGACCGCCTTGACCGGGTACGGCGGCCAGACCGGCCTCGACAACCTGCCCGCCTCCGCCCTCGAACGTATCGAAATCATTAACAACCCTTCCGCGAAATTTGATGCGAATGCCAGTGCGGGCATCATCAACCTGATTTTGAAAAAGCAGGATCAGGAAGGTTTCAACGGTAAAATCGGTTTGGCCGCAGGTGCGGGAGCACTTTGGGTGAAACGGGAAAATTTGCCTGGTATCCGACCGCAGTTTCAGCGCACACCGAAGATAAATCCTTCATTATCCATTAATTACCGGAAGAAAAAGACCAATGTCTTTTTGCAGGCTGACTGGCTTTACGCTCCGACACTGAATAAAAATGAATTCTCTACCCGTATATATGACGACGGCACTGTCATTCTTCAACAGGTTATGCGCAACCGTACGACCGACTGGACAACCATCAAACCGGGTTTCGATCTTTTTTTTAATTCCCGGAACACATGGAGTATCTCCGGACTTTTGAACCGGGAGAAGATCATAGACAAGGGTGATATTCCTTATTTCCGGCAGCACTTCGACGACCGCTACCGGCTTTGGCAATTTTTGGAAGATGAGGTGAAATACACAGCGGTCGGTACGGCCGTTTTTGTGCACAAATTCAAACATGCGGGACATACCCTGAATGTCACTGCCAATTATTCTTTTCACAGGGAGGACGAAAAATACTTTTTCACGAATACACTGGCCACTTTCACCGGACAGGATGCCTTCAAACTGCTCTCCGACGAGCATGTAACCGATCTGAATATCGACTACTCCAAACCACTTCGTCAAGGTCGCCTGGAGGCAGGTTTCAAAGGCCGCTACCGTTCCATCCCGGTCAACATGCAGTTCTTTCCCGGCCTGAATTCGCCTATCGACACCGGAGCAGGCGGTTGGGCGGATTACATCGAAAAAATTCCTGCCGTGTACGGCAACTATGTTTTTGAGAGCCGGAAATTCGAGGTTGAAGGTGGTTTGCGTGCCGAACTGGTGCAAGTGAATTACGTAGTGAATCCCAACCACAACACTTATAAAAGCGACGGATACCGCTACATCCAGCCGTTTCCCAACCTTCGCTTTGCTTACAAACTGGACGCCCGTAATAAGGTTTCTCTTTTTTTCAACCGCCGCGTAGACCGCCCGAATGAAGTGGATATTCGTATTTTCCCAAAATACGACGAGCCGGAACTGATCAAAGTGGGCAATCCGGCGCTCCGACCGCAATTTACTTTTTCGACCGAACTCGGTTATAAAAATTCATTTTCACAAGGCAGTTTTTATGTGGCAGCTTACCACCGCATTACTGACGGGACAATTACGCGAATTGCCACACAGGCGCCGGGCAGTGTCCTTTTGTATAATGTTTTTCAGAACGCCGGACGCAGTTGGAACACGGGGGCAGAGTTTGTATGGCAGCAGAAAGTAACGCAACGGCTATCTTTTACAACCAACGCCAATATTTATAGAAATCGTTTTGCGGAGTTCTCCGTGGTCAATCAATATCCTGTACCAACCACTTATGCCAATGAAGCGCAGCAATTGACTTCGGGTAACCTCAAACTGTCCACTTCGCTCTGGCTTCCCGGCAATTGGGAAACACAGGTGGCTGCTATTTGGCTTGCACCCGATCTGCTGCCGCAGGGGCGCTTAGGCAGCCGCTTATCGCTGGATGCGGGCGCGAAAAAATCCATTCAAAAAGGGAAAGGAGAATTGTTCGTCAACGCGACCGACCTATTGAATACCATGCAGATACATAGAACCATCCGGGGTACAAATTTCACACTGAAAAGTACAGACTACTATGAAACACAGGTGCTACGGGCAGGATACAATTTCAAATTTTAATAGCGGAAGTGCGGCATAAAGACTTATTGTTTGATTCTTCCGGTAATATGCTAAAATAAAGATTGTTGGGTAATTACGCCGCCTCGCCCAAGCGCTCCTTTACAATCGCAACCATGAAATCGC
>JAYSZC010000894.1:0-7539 GCA_043738235.1 Lewinellaceae bacterium
TGGGTTGTAACGTCACGATGCTGGAAGACAAGGACCTGGACGCGGATAATCTGGCGAAATTCGACGCCGTTGTGCTGGGCGTTCGCGCCTACGACACAAAAGATCAACTGATTTTCCACCAGTCCGCTTTGTTTGAATACGTGCAGAAGGGCGGCACGCTGGTCACCCAATACAACACCAGTTTCAATGCCAACAGCCCCAGCCTGGCACCGTTTCCGTTGAAGTTGTCGCGACAGCGGGTTACCGACGAAACGTCCGAGGTGCGATTGCTGCTACCGGAACACCAGGCGCTGAACAGACCCAATAAAATCACCGCCGCCGATTTCAGTGGCTGGGTGCAGGAACGTGGTCTGTACTTCCCAACGGAATGGGATCAGACTTTTGCAGCGCCGCTTTCCATGAACGACCCCAACGAAAAAGCGCTCGACGGCGCACTGCTGGTGGCGACGTACGGACAAGGGCAATTCGTGTACACCGGTATTTCCTTTTTCCGGCAATTGCCGGCAGGGGTGCCGGGTGCGTACCGTTTGTTCGCCAATTTGATTTCGCTGGGGAAAGAAGGGGAGAAGCCGTAATGCAAAAGGCAAAGAGCAAAAAAACTACACGGGGAAGGGTTTCGGTGTTTCTTCTTTTTCCGATGACCGTGTACCGGCTGCTTTATCTGTTAGAAGCAACAACTGAAGATGTTTAGAAATTTTTGTTTTTCTTAGAACAACATTATCTATATTTGCGTGAATTAGGAATCTAATTCCTAATTCACGCAAAATGATCCATCGGCAATCAGAAGAAAAACTAAGGCAATTGTCCACGCATTTTAAGGCAGTGGCAATCATAGGCCCAAGGCAAAGTGGAAAAACCACGCTTGCCCGGAAATGTTTCCCGGACAAACCTTATGTTTCGCTGGAAACGCCATCCGATCGCAATCTAGCGCTCGAAGATCCCATCCAGTTTTTGAAACGTTATCCGAACGGCGCAATTTTGGATGAAATTCAACGGACACCCGAACTATTCTCCTGGTTGCAGCAAAATCTGGACGAAGACCCGCGTAAAGGTAAATTCATCCTGACCGGGTCGAATAATTTCCTGCTGTTGGAAAAGGTGACCCAGTCATTGGCAGGCCGTGTGGCCTTCATAGAACAATTGCCTTTTTCACTCCCTGAGTTGCGCGACGTGCCGAACGCCTTAGATGAACTCAATACTTTGCTGTGGAAAGGCTCCTATCCACCTGTTCAAGCAGACGGAATCCCGCCGGCCGACTGGTATCCGTCTTACATCCGCACGTATGTAGAACGCGACGTGCGGCAAATAAAAAACATTGAAAACCTGTTGCTTTTTGAGCGAATGTTGTCCTTGTGTGCGGGTAGAATTGGCCAGGAAGTCAACTATTCCAACCTCTCCATAGAAGTTGGCGTGGATTACAAAACCATTCAATCTTGGATAGGAATCCTTCAGGCCAGTTACCTGATTTGGCTATTACCACCATACTTCCGGAATTTCAATAAACGCATTGTCAAAACGCCTAAATTATACTTTTACGATACTGGTTTGGCATGCTCTTTATTGGGCATTCGGATACCGGAATTGCTGGTGCAACACCCTTATCGGGGCGCTATTTTTGAAAATTTCATTTTGAATGAACTGTTGAAACAACGCTTCAACCAGGGCCAACGCTCTAATATGTACTTTTGGCGCGAACCATCGGGAAAAGAAATTGATGTGCTCATCGACGATGGCTTGCATATTCGTCCGGTTGAAGTAAAAAGTGGATATACCATTACAAGCGACTGGTTGAAAGGCCTGCAATACTGGAATGCCCTCCAGTCAGCAGAAAATGGTGGGACAGTTTATTACGCAGGCGACGAGCAGCAGGAACGTACCGGCGGTTACCAGGTCCGCAGCTGGCGATCGCTCGGCGATGTTTAAGGTGTGGGACGGCTAACTTTTTGTTTTTTAGTAAGCTATGCAACAAGTCAGGCTTCTACTGCACCACCACCTTTTTTTGAAACGAGCGGCCTTCCCCTTGTGCTTCCAGCAGGTAAGCGCCCGGCGGCACATCCCGCAAGTCCATTACCATGTCGGGGCTTTCGGGCAGCACGGCGGTTCGCACTAATTGTCCCGCAGCGTTGAACAAATGCACTAATATGCTGCTTTCTTCGGTTTTTCCTTCCAGCCGGATGTGTAGCACATTGTTTTCTACCGGATTCGGGAACACTGTAAATCCTTTTTCCGCATCGGGCATAGTAACGCTTCGCAGTGGCGAAAAGTCGGTATTTCCGTCGGTATCTACCTGGCGCAAGCGGTAGTAACTAAGCCCGGGCAGAGGCGCTTTATCCGTAAAATGATAGTGTTGCATGTTGCTGCTCTCTCCTTTGCCGGCCACAAATCCCAGATCCGACCAGTGCAGTCCATCCGGGCTGCGCTCCACAAAAAAACCTGCGTGGAGGTGCTCGGAAGCGGTAGTCCAGTCGAGTTGCACCTCCGACTCCACAGCCCGGACGGAAAACTCCGTCAACTCCACAGGCAAGGGGGCGGGGTAGGCGAGCGTGAGTTTTCCAAGAACCGGATAATTGTATCTCAATTGCCAGTTGGGTAGCAAACCCGTGACGGTGGCGAACGTTCCGGTGACGTCTTCGCAATCTATGATCACAAACTCGTCGCCCTGCGCAGGGGTATAATTGATGGATAATTCCAGCCTGCCTCCCAGTACAGCGCCTACGCCGTCTAATTGTATTTGATCATAATTTACACCGGCCATCCCTGTGCCATTTATCTCTATGGCGATACTGGCATCGTAAAAGGTTTCATCCCCAGCAAAAATCATTTTTCCGGGGGAGAACCCCGGCGCGAGTTTGCCGCCAAATTGGTAAAAAAACGTAGGGTTAATAATGCCCGAGCCTTTCACAACACCCCCGGTATAGTTGTGAAAATATCCTGCTACAGGGGCTACTGCTGTTATCATGGAGCTGAGCGTTTCCGCTTGCCCGATACTAACGGTTCCGAAATTTTGAAAATAATTATTGGCCAGAAAAATGCCGTACTGTGGGCAATTGGATATTCTTACACTTGCTCCGGGATTGTTTTCAAAAACACTTAACGTGAAAATACCGTCCAGGCCTCCGGATATAGTTCCGATATTGATGATTCCGTTGTTGACAATCCTTTCGCCAGAATGGTTAATACCTGCTAATGCGAACCGGTTAATATTGATTTGCCCGCCCGCGTGGTTGATGATGTTTCCGCCGGCTCTATTTGCAATACCATCGGCCCCGATGGAACCAATGGAGCCGATATTCAGCAAAGCCTGATTGTGAATTATCCCGTTATAGTTGTAAATGCCTGTATCATTTACACGATCAATGGTGAGTTGGCCTCCGGTGTTGTTAAAGATGGCGGTGGGGTTATTGTACAGGCCGAAGTTGCCTACATGTGCGATACTGCCGATGTTAATATAGGATTGATTGGTAAAAGTGCCGGAGGCATTGAAAATGCCCATCCCCGTAGTTCCGTCTATCTGGATTTCGCCCGTAGAATTGTGGAAAAAACCGGAATTTCTAATGCCGGTGCTCCCTGGTACGGCAGCAACAGGCATAAAGATGCTTCCCTGGTTATAAAAGTTACCGGAATTATTAATTCCGTGTAAGGAAAACTTCAGCGCCCTGATCTGGGCGCCCGTATTGTTATTGAAAATGCCTCCTTCATTGTGAATGGCAATGCCGGATGCAGTAGCATTCTGACCTAAATATATAGTGATTGCATTGCTGAAAGTACCGGTAGTATGGTTCCGAATACCGCTCACCGTATATTGGTCAAGGTACACTTGACCGGCAATAAGATTGAAGACAGCATAATTTTCAATTCCTACCTGCCCTATTTCGGTCACGGAGCCTATGCGGATGGTACCCCGGCTGTTAAAAATGCCGGTAATATTAAAAATGCCGTAGAAAGTGCATCGGTCAATATTGATTGTAGCCCCGGAATTGTTGTCAAAAGTACCCTGGTTTCGAATGCCGTAGGAGCCGATGTGGCTAGGTAGACCCCATGTGTATTATGCCATTGTTGGTCAGGGTACCCTGGTTCTGGATACCCCAGTTGTTGGAGGGGAGGCCGTTGACGGTCAGGGTACCATTATTAGTCAGGGAAGCGCCGAAATTGACCTGTATGTAAGAGCCATTGGCGGTATGGGAACTGATAACCGGCGCATTCGGCGTACCGGCTGGAATATGCACTTCATCCGCACTGGACGGAACTCCGTGCGACCAATTGCCGGCCGTATTCCAGTTGCTGCTGATAGTGCCCATCCAGGTGTTGGTCAAAGACCACAAGGGGGTTGAAGTACCCAGCAGGAACATTGTGAATAAAGTAAGGGAGGTGCAGGCGATTTTGAGGCGATGGCTGACTGTTGCGCGGAACTGATACATGGAAAAGTATTTTACGTGGCGATGTGTGAAGGCGAAATGCCAATGATTCCTTGTCCGAATCGGATGTGGCAAAAGTGCCGGCAAATGCGCTCGCGGCACATGTCGATTCGTTGCAATACCATGTAAATTCGTTGTAAACGCGTGTTATGCGTTCAAACAGGAGTGGTAAAAGGGTACCGGCGCGTCATTTTCGCAGCTCGCTCGGCCAAAACCCGAACATTTCCTGGAAAGATTTTGAGAAATGGGAAACGTCTTTATATCCCACCTGCCACGCTACTTCCGACACCGTCAGTTCTCCGCGTTCGAGCAAAGCCCGTGATTTCTGAAGGCGGTAATTTCGAATAAAATCGGAAGGAGAAACATCAATCAGGGCCTTCATTTTCCGGAACAACTGGGAGCGGCTCATGTGGAGTTGCGTGCAGAGTTGCGGCAAGGCAAACGCCTCGTCGGCAAAATGGGTATCGATGATTTCCCGTACTTTTTGAATGAACGCGCTTTCAATTTCGTAAGGATCGGACTTGTCGGGCGCCGCCGTCTCCGGCGATATCCGGTTCTTGGACAAATATTCCATCATCCGTTTTTGTCCTTCCATCAGCCGCGCCAGGTGCAGCAACAGTTCCTCCGGGTCGAATGGTTTGGGGAGGTACACATCGGCGCCACGGCGCAGTCCGGTCATTTTGGAATGGTGGTCGGCCCTGGCAGTCAGCAGCACGATGGGAATATGGCTGGTTCGCTCATCATTTTTCAGCGTATTACACACTTCAAACCCATCTTTTTCAGGCATCATGACATCGCTGATAATCAGATCAGGGATATATTCCAGGGCTTTTTCGATGCCTTCGCGGCCATTGGAGGCGATAACAAGTTGGTAGGTCTCTTGAAGGCATGAAGTGAGATAAGTTACTATGTCGGGATTGTCTTCGATAATCAAAAGTTGGGGTAGCCCGGCAACTCCGGCAACTGGTGCGGGGATCGCTTGTGAAGCAAGCAATGTTTCATCCGGTTCTTCCGCCGGAGGCGCCTGCGCCACCCTCGCTTGTGCCCGGTTGCGTATGGGCAATGAAACCGTAAACAGGCTTGCCTTGCCGGGTTCGCTCATTGCCTGAATGGTACCTTCCATCAGTTCAACCAGTTCCCGGGCATGTGCCAGTCCGATACCTGTACCCTGGCCTTGCCGTACGGGCGCGTTGTCAGCCTGGTAAAAACGGTCGAAAATATGTGGTAAATCCGCTTCGGGAATGCCAATACCGGTGTCTTCAATTTCAATTTGCAGGCGTTGTTCCTCTGCAGACAAACGAACCGCTATCTGCCCGCCCGCCGGCGTAAATTTGATCGCATTGGAAATCAGATTGGTGAAAACCTGTTTGATTTGCTCGGCATCGTAGTCCATCGACAGCTGCTGAACAGCACTTGAAAAATACAATGCCTGGCCTTTATCCGCTACAAAAGACCGGAAGGATTCGGTCAGGTACCGCAGATAAGGCACAATATCCCCTTGTTCCAGTTGCAGTCGGAGCGCGCTGTTTTCCAGTTTGGCAATGTCGAGCAATTGATTGATCAGGCGGAGCAGGTTTTTTCCGTTTCGTTCGATCAGCACGATGCCATCTTCCAGGTGTTTCTGCGGCAAGGTTTTGATTTGACGGGCCATCCCGAGAATAACCGTAAGCGGTGTCCGAAACTCATGGGTGATATTGGTGAAAAAGCGGCTTTTGGCAGCATCCAGTTTTTTCAAATCTTCAGTTTGCCGGCGTATCGTACTGGTCTGGCGTTCGATTTCCATTTGCAGATATGCCTGGTTGCGGCGAAGTGCGGTAGTTCTCCATCGGATAAAGAGCAAAAAAGACAACACAATAGCGATAGCAGCCGACAACAAAAACCACGCACGGAGGTAAAAGGGCGGGTACACGATCAACTGGAAAGCCAGTTCGTTGTTAGCGAGCAGGCCATCGGCCGACTGTGCCCGGATTTTCAGCAAATGCTGCCCGGCCGGCAAACTTGATAAGCGCAAGGCGGGTTCGGAAAGCGCATTCCAGTCGGCATCCACCCCTTCAATGGTGTAATAATAGGTCGCTTTTTCCGGGGAGAAATAATCGAGGAAGGCAAATTCCAGTTGGAAGTAGCGGTCTTGAGGGTACAAGATGATCCGGCCTGTTGCCAGAAGATCGGCCGTTCGGTTTTCAAGTGTTTCCGAAGTCCCTGAAAACAAACGATAATCTGCCAGCACCAGTTTGTTATTCGCTTCATGGCCGCCGGACGGATGGTTGTAAAATGTGATCGGATGAAAGGCTGTTACACCGTTTAACCCACCGAAATACAACGTACCGTCCTGACCGCGGCAGTGCGACGAGCGGTTGAATTCATTGTGCGTAATCCCGTCTTCCGTCAGCCAGGTGCGGCGCACCGACCCGTTTTTTTTATCAAATTGTGCAATACCCAAGTCTGTCGGCAGCCAGAGGTGCCCGAAATCATCTTCATACACGGCATACACAAATCCGCTGAGCAAGCCGTGTTTTCGGGAAAAGAGTTGTTTGTTACCTGTTTTGGGGTCCCATCGCAACAAACCGCCGCCAGCCGTGGCCAGCCAAAAAACACCGTCTTGATCCTGGTAAAAATGGTAAAATTCATCGTAAGGAAGCCAGTATTCGCCTGGTGCGCCGTTCCAGTAGCGCGCCAGAATATCGCCCCGGGCGCTCATTTTGTAAAAACCGTTCCTGGCGCACAACCAGATTTCGCCTGATCTGTCGCGCCCGATATACATAACAGTCGTTTTTTCAAGTTCGGGGAAACGGCTCCTATCCGGAAAGGATTGCCTGCCGGTAGAAGGTGTGAAAAACACAATGCCTTCCTCCGTTCCAATCCAAAGTTGATCTTTGGCAGCAGGGAAAATAAACCATGGAAGATGTTTGTGAAACAAAAAATCTTTTAAAACCTGGCCGTTATCGGGGTTTGTTTGGGAAAGGAACTGCTCAAAGCGGTTTTGGCCGCACCACAAATTTCCTGACGAATCGAAACACAGGGCATAAGCGGAAGTATGTGTCTCCGGATCGCGGTAAACGTTTCCGGTCATCAGATCGATCCGATGCTGTCCCCCTGCCGGAAACTCGGCATTTACCCAAAGGTT
>JAYSZC010000895.1:0-2958 GCA_043738235.1 Lewinellaceae bacterium
CAAAAACACCGTCAGCAACAGCAGCACCGCGCCGGCCACCATGCCGATCAGGTAGTACTCGATGTTGCCGTTTTGCAGTTTCCGAAACTGAGCGCCCAATTTCTGCACCCCCGTTCCAACCCCGTTGACGATGCCGTCAATTCCCTGAAGGTCAACGTAGTAATGGAAAATTTTGGACATTTTTTCGATAGGCCGCACGAGCAGGAAATCGTATATTTCATCTACATAAAACTTGTTAGCGATCACCCGGATCAAACCGGTTTGTTCCGAATCCGCCACCGGCAGGTTTGATTTTTTCCCGTAAATGAAATAGGAAATAATAATAATGGCCACTGCCAGGGAAGTCGTTAAAATCATCAGGGTCCATTCCGTAGCGGCGTCGAGGTGTACTTCCTGTATCGGTATTACCCAGGAGAACCAGTGCGCCAGCCATTGTTCATTGCTCAGATGGAAGAAATGCGGCGTATTCAGGAAGCCGCCCCCTAAAGACAATCCGGCCAGAATAGCCAACGGTACCGTCATGGTCGCCGGACTTTCGTGCAGGTGGTGCTCCTGTTCTTTTGTTCCGCGGAATTCGCCGAAGAAAGTGACATACAACAGGCGGCACATGTAAACCGCAGTCAACATGGCGCCCAGTGCGGCCATTCCCCACCAAAGCGGGCCGCCGTTGGCGTAGGTAAACGCAAATATTTCATCTTTGGAGAAGAAACCGGACAGGAACGGAAAACCGGAAATAGCAAACGTACCGATCAGAAATACCCAGAAAGTAATCGGCATCGCATTGCGCAAACCGCCCATTTTGCGAATATCCTGCTCTCCGCCCATGCCGTGGATCACGCTGCCTGCTGCAAGGAACAACAGCGCTTTAAAAAAGGCGTGGGTGGTAACGTGAAACATGGCGCTGGTGTAAGCGCCCATGCCGAGCGCTACAAACATCAGCCCCAGTTGCGAAACAGTAGAGTAGGCGAGTACTTTTTTGATGTCGTTCTGCCGCAGGCCGATGATGGCCGCGAAAATACAAGTGATCAAGCCAACAGAAGCCACCAGGTGCATGGCATCGGGGGAAAGCGAATACAGCGGATTGCAACGCGCGATCAGGTAGATACCGGCCGTTACCATCGTAGCGGCGTGGATCAGGGCAGAAACGGGCGTCGGGCCGGCCATCGCATCGGGCAGCCAGGTGTACAGCGGCAATTGCGCGCTTTTACCCATCGCGCCGATAAACAGCAATACACAGATCGTGGTAACCACACCCGCTTCGAGGCGGATAGCAGGAAGTCGTTCAAAAATATCCGTAAAATTCAGGCTGCCGAACAACTGGAAAATCATAAAGATACCCAGCAGGAGACCCAGGTCGCCTATACGGTTCATTATGAACGCTTTGCGCGCCGCCAAGCCGTATTCTTTGTTCGTGTACCAAAATCCGATCAGCAGGTACGAACACAGGCCCACACCTTCCCAGCCGAAGAACAGCATCAGGAAATTATTGCCCATCACGAGCAGCAGCATGGAAAAAATAAACAGGTTCAGGTAAGCAAAAAATTTCCAGAATCCGTCGTCGTCGTGCATATAACCGATCGAGTACACGTGGATCAGGAAACCGATACCCGTTACAATCAGCATCATCCAAACGGACAGGTGATCGACTAAAAACCCGAAATTAATTTGCAGGCTGTCAACGGTAAAAAAATTATACAGGTTCACCTGGATTGCTCCGGATTCCCCTACCTGGTTGAAACACAACACGCTCAACACGAAGGAAGCCAGCACCGTACCGGAGCCGATGATGCCCACGGCGTTCTTCGACATTTTTTTGCCAAATAAACCGTTGATAATGAACCCGATAAAGGGTAGAAATGGGATAAGTGGTATGAGTGAATCCATAACTTTTTTGAAGTTATGAGGAATGAGGGATGAGGGATGAGTTGCCTTAACGTTTGGCAACTCATTCCTCATTCCTCATTCCTCATCCCTAGTTTCGTAGTTTATCCAATAGTGAAATATCCGTACTCTTCGTATTCCGGTATATCATCACCAAAATACCCAGTCCGACCGCCGCTTCCGCTGCCGCTACCACCATGATAAAAAATACCATGATTTGGCCCTGCGCATCACCGAGATACGTGGAAAATGCTGCCAGCAACAGGTTGACGGCATTGAGCATCAATTCGACACACATCAGTACCACAATGGCATTGCGGCGTATCAGCACCCCAAAAACGCCGATGACAAACAGCACGGTGCTGAGCCAGACGTAATAGTCGATGGGTATTTGTCTTATTATTTCTAACATAATTCGAATGAATTATGAATGATAAATGATGAATGATGAATAACCGAGCGAGATGCCGCTTTTGATTCATCATTCATCATTCATCATTCATCATTAAAGTTTTAAGTCGCGTTTTCCCACCAGCACGGCCCCTACCATCGCTGCCAGGAACAAAATGCCGGCAATTTCAAAAGGCACTACAAAGTCGGTGAACAATACTTTGCCGAGGTTTTCTACCAGCCCGACGCCGGGATCGCTTACTTCCGGCGTCTGCACGGCAATGCTGCCCCGCATAGCGCCGACCAGTGTCAGCAGCAGCAAACCCGAAGCAATCGCGCCGCTGATTTTCCAGAGACTGGATTTCTGCGGTTCTGTGTCTTTACTCAGGTTGAGCAGCATCAATACAAACAGGAAAAGCACCATGATGGCGCCGGCGTAGACGATGATATGTACCACTGCCAGAAATTGCGCATTCAGCAGTACGTACTGGCCGGCAATGGCAAAAAATGTGAGGATCAGAAAAAGCACGCTGTGCACAGGGTTGCGGGAAAGCACCATGAGCAATGCCATGATTACCGATACAATAGCAAGGGCTAAAAAGATGTAAAGTGTCATCTATAATGCGTTGGTTTCGCTGCCGGTTCAATCGGCAAATACAATTTGTTTTTTCTCCACAATATGCCGCT
>JAYSZC010000896.1:0-2955 GCA_043738235.1 Lewinellaceae bacterium
TGAATAATTCCTTTTTAGACATGTTGCCATCCTCCTGAAGGAGGGGAAACTGCTTCAGTTTTCTGCATTATCCGTATACCACTATTTATCGCTAACGGCTGTCTGACAGCAGCCGGCATCAGGTTTGACACCATGCAAATAATAGAAGATGACCAGGCCCGACAACCGGGCCTCTACGTACCACAATCCGAATCGGACGCTTGTGGCATTGGCTTCGTAGCCAATTTGAAAGGCAATAAAAACCACCAGACGGTCTCGGATGCCCTGACCCTGCTGGAAAACATGGAGCACCGGGGCGCTTGCGGTTGCGAGCCGAACACCGGCGACGGCGCCGGTCTGCTGATTCAAACCCCCCACGAATTTTTCTTTGGCGAATGCCTGCGAAAGGGCATTCAGTTGCCGCCGTTCGGTCGTTATGGCGTGGGCGTGGTTTTTTTTCCAAAAGAAACCCGATTGCGTGAAGAATGCCGCGATATTTTTATTCGCGCCGCCGAACAATTCGGTATGCCTGTACTCTCCTGGCGCAAAGTGCCCGTCAACACGGAAGGTATCGGTCTGACCGCGCTTTCCGTAGAGCCTGAAATGGAGCAAGTGTTTATTGCCTGCCCGGACAGCATTGTGCAACCCGACGAGTTTGAACGCAAACTGTTTGTGCTGCGCAATTATGCTACCCACCTGATTAACAGTACCGTACGCAAGGATGAAATCGGCTTTTATATCGCTTCCATGTCGCATAAAACGGTGGTGTACAAAGGGCAACTGACCAGTTTGCAGGTGCGGGGCTATTTCCCCGATCTGTCCAATCCGCACCTGGTGAGCGCTTTCGGGTTGGTACACTCCCGTTTCGCCACCAATACGTTTCCTTCCTGGAAACTGGCGCAACCCTTCCGTTTCATTGCCCACAATGGCGAAATCAACACCGTTCAGGGTAACCTGAACTGGCTCAAAACCAGTGAAAAAAGTTGGACTTCACCTTATTTCAGCAAAGAGGAAATGGAAATGTTGCTGCCGATCATCACCGGCGGCCAGTCCGACTCCGCCTGCCTCGATAACATCATCGAACTGCTCACGTTGAGCGGACGTTCGCTGCCGCACGTCATGATGATGCTCATACCGGAAGCCTGGGACGGCAACGAACAAATGGACCCCGTTAAAAAGGCATTTTACGAGTTCCATGCCTCTTTCCAGGAACCCTGGGACGGCCCCGCTTCCATTTCTTTCACCGATGGCAATATCATAGGCGCCACGCTCGACCGCAACGGCCTGCGCCCTTCGCGTTATTGCGTGACCACCGACGACCGCGTCATCATGGCTTCCGAAACAGGGGCTTTGCCGGTCGATCCGAAACTGATTAAGGAAAACGGGCGTTTGCAACCCGGCAAAATGTTCGTCGTCGACCTCTCGCAGGGCCGTATCATCAGCGATGAAGAAATGAAGCAGAACATTTGCACACAGAAACCTTATGCCAAATGGCTCAACAAACACAAAATCAGGTTGCAGGAATTGCCGGAGCCGCGCGTCACTTTCACGCCTTTAGAGTCCTCCCAGGTATTTAAATACCAGAAAGCCTTCGGTTATTCGACGGAAGACCTGCAAACGATCATCGCTCCGATGGCATTGGACGGAAAAGAACCTATCGGTTCGATGGGCACCGATGTGCCGCTGGCGGCGCTCAGCGACCAGCCCCAACACTTGTCGAGTTATTTCAAACAACTGTTTGCGCAAGTGACCAACCCACCAATCGACCCGATCCGGGAGCGGCTGGTCATGTCGCTCAATACTTTTTTGGGAAATATCGGCAACCTCCTGTCGGAAGGCGACCCGCTCACCTGCCACACGGTGGCGTTGCCACAACCCGTGTTGTCGGATTATGAATTAGAAAAACTGCGTAGTATCGATACCGGCAATTTTCAGGCAAAAACCCTGCAAATGTACTTCCGGGCCGACGGGCGTCCGGGTTCCCTTCAAAAAGCGCTCGACCGCATCTGCCGCTATGCCGAAGATGCCGTGGAAGACGGTTTTGAAGTACTGGTGTTGTCCGACCGCTCTATCGATTCGGAACATGCCGCCGTGCCCTCACTGTTGTTTACCGCTGCGGTACACCACCACCTGATCCGCAAAGGACACCGGGGTAAAGTGGGTATTGTCGTGGAAGCGGGCGACGTATGGGAAGCGCATCATTTTGCCTGCCTGCTGGGCTTCGGCGCAACGGCGATCAACCCATATCTGGCGCTTTCGACTATCCGCGACATGAAACAACGCGGCGACCTCGACACAACGCTGGATGCCTATAAATTAGAAAAAAACTATATCAAATCGGTCAGCGACGGACTGTTGAAGATTTTTTCCAAAATGGGCATTTCCACCCTGCAATCCTACCAGGGCGCTCAGATTTTTGAAATTATCGGCCTGAATCATACCGTGGTGGACAAATATTTCAGCGGCGCAGTCTCGCGCATCGAAGGCCTGGGACTGGATGAAATTGCCCGCGAAACGCTGGCCAAGCACAACCTCGCTTTCAGTAAAAAATCAATTCCCGTTGATCGGCTGCCTGTCGGCGGCCTGTATTCCTGGAAACGCAAAGGCGAGTACCACCTGTTCAATCCGCAAAGTATTCACCTGTTACAATACTCCACCAAATCCAACGATTACAGCACGTTTAAAAAATATTCCAGGGCCGTCAATGAGCTGGGTGAAAAAGCCTGTACGCTGCGTAGCCTGTTCCAGTTCAAACGCAACAGGCCTGCCATCTCCATCGACGAGGTCGAGCCCGCAGAAAATATCTACCGGCGCTTTGCCACCGGAGCTATGTCATTCGGCTCCATATCCTGGGAAGCGCACACGACGCTGGCCATCGCCATGAACCGGCTCGGCGGTAAAAGCAATACCGGCGAAGGCGGCGAAGACGAGCGCCGTTACGAATCCATTGAAGCGCTCGAAACTGCCGGCGAATCG
>JAYSZC010000897.1:0-7526 GCA_043738235.1 Lewinellaceae bacterium
AACTTTTTTTACCCGCCGTATGCATTTTCCAAAATGAATGCATCCATTCCGCACATACCTGCTTTTTGAGCACCTGTTTTCCAAACCAAAAATGCTTACAATCATGAAATTTACACTCTTCCTTACTTCCTGCTGGCTTGCGGTAGCCGGCCTTTTTAACACGGCGGATAAAACAATTTTAAACGGAACCGTAACTGACAACACCGGCAAAGCCATTGCCCGGGCAACCGTGAAAGTCCTGAAAAACAAAACATTGGTCAAAAGTGCTGCCACGGATGTGGAAGGAAAGTTCAACCTCGAACTGGAGCCGGGCGTTTACGACGTGGAAGCCGGACACAGCGGTTTCGTTGCCATTCGTTACACGGAAGTGGTTGTAAAACAGGGTGTTACCAGCAGTATATTATTCCAACTGGCGGCCGGCACCTCTACTTTGGACGAGGTGATCGTCACCGGCTACCGCGAATCTATTGCCGGAGATGGAGATGCGCTCTTGGCTTCGGATATCGCCTATTCAAGTGATGGCAGAGCGGCTGCAGCGCCCACCGGCGCTACACATACCAAAAGAAAATCGGCGCCTGCTGCAAAATCTGCTGCCCCGGCTCCTGCGCCAAAGTATGCTGCGCCCGACAAATCGGACTTCAAACGCAGTCGCGGAGAGGATAGCGGCCCGCCTCGCACCGAATCCACGATGCATGTCAGTGATATGGCTGCCCCTGCGGAACCGCGTGCATATGCAGCGAAAATAGAAGCAGGAGAAGAGGCCCGGGAAAAGGAACCGGGAAAAACGATTCCCGGCGGCCCGACGAGTACCACGCCCAACCCGCGCGCGGGCCTGTTGACTGCCGGCGAATGGAATGACCTGCACAATTGGAACCGCCACTGGGTCGATTTGCTGACCGACGGTGAAATCAGTGCGTATCAAAAAACCTATCAATGCTTTCCAAGCCGGCGCTATACCGTGCTGCTGAGCAATGCCAATGATTTTCCGGTAGCCGATGCATACATAAAATTGACCACCGACGCCGGTGAAATGCTTTGGGAAAGCCGCACCGACAATACCGGCAAAGCCGAACTATGGGCCGGTTTTTTTGAAGAAAAAGAATACGCCAACCTCCGCGCAGAAGTATGGATCGATGGCATGAAAGAGTCAATAAACACCCTGAAACCGGCTAAAGAAGGCATCAACCGGCGCCAGATACAGGTGACCTGCAACGCGCCCAAAAAAGTGGACATCGTCTGGGCCGTGGATGCCACCGGCAGTATGGGCGACGAAATCGAATACCTCAAAACGGAATTGCTCGACGTGATCGGTCGCGCAAAAGGCAACAACCCCGAACTGGATTTCCGTATGGGAACGGTGTTTTACCGCGATAAAGGCGATGAGTACATCACTAAAAGCAGCGGCCTTTCTCCCGATATTTCCCAAACCGTTGATTTTATCCGCAAACAGTTTGCCGGCGGCGGTGGCGATTACCCGGAAGCCGTACACAGCGCACTGGAAGAAGCCGTTTTCAGCCAGAAATGGAGCGACAACGCCATTGCCCGCATCTGTTTTCTGGTGCTGGATGCCAGTCCGCACGCCGATCAACCGGAAGTGATTGCCAGTATGCAGCGCAGTATCCGCGAGGCGGCGCGCCTTGGCATCCGCATCGTACCGGTCACCGCCAGCGGCATTCAAAAAGACACGGAATTTTTGATGAAATTTTTCGGCCTCGCCACCAACGGCAGCTATGTGTTCCTGACCGATCACAGCGGCATCGGCGGCAAACACCTCGAACCCACTACCGACGAGTACAAAGTGGAATTGCTCAACGACCTGCTGGTGCGCCTCATTACGGAATACACCACAATCAAAACCTGCGAAGGCAAATCGAGCATTCGTTTTGAAAAAGACCCGCAACAGCAGCAACCCACACCGGATCAGGCAATATACTACCCCAACCCGGCCGGCACCCAATTTACCCTCGAATTGCCCGTGGACGTGGAATCAGTTACGATCTATGATTCGGAAGGCAGGGCCGTGCGCAAAATCGAACAACCGCAGTCAGGCCGACACACAGTCATCGTCAGCGACTTACAGGAAGGGTTTTACACGATCCGGATTCTGCATGAAAACCGGATGCAAAGCGGAAAGATAATGGTTATTAGAGCGTGAGAGAAGTGAGAGCGTGAGAAAGTGAGAAAGTGAGAGGGTGAGAGGGTGAGAAACATCCCGCTTGGCGGCTCAGATAGTTCTGGGTATCGTTTTTCAGGCCCGTAATCGTGAGTGGTGAGTCGTGAATCGTGAGTGGCATTCCGTTAGAAGAAAGAAGTCAATAATTCTTTAACGGGAGGCCACTCACGATTCACGACTCACCACTCACAATTACAGGCCTGAAAAACTCATCCCAAAACAATAAACCCTGCCAAGCGGGATGTCTCTCACTTCTCACCCTCTCACTTCTCACAATCAGGGCATAGCCACATACAACTCCCCGTTCAGCACATTTCTGGAAATAACGATACGTTGTATTTCCGAAGTACCTTCATAAATCTGGGTGATTTTGGCGTCGCGCATCAGGCGTTCGACATGGTATTCCTTGACAAAACCGTAGCCGCCGTGAATTTGAACGGCCTCGACGGTATGGCGCATGGCTACATCCGAGGCGAACAGCTTGGCCATGGCCGCAGCCTGGTCGTAATCCAGGTTTTGATCTTTCAGCAAAGCCGCACGGTACACCATCAGGCGGGCCGCTTCGATTTCAGTAGCCATATCGGCAATTTTGAACGCGATGGCCTGGTGGCCGCTGATGGGTTTTCCGAAGGCCGTGCGCTCTTTGGAGTACGCCACAGACAACTCGTAAGCGCCCGCAGCAATGCCTAATGCCTGGGAGGCAATACCGATGCGTCCACCTGAAAGCGTCTTCATGGCAAATTTGAACCCGAATCCATCTTCGCCGATGCGGTTTTCCTTGGGCACTTTTACATCGCTGTACATGATAGAGGTGGTGTCCGACGAACGGATACCCAATTTATCTTCTTTAGCGCCGATGCTGACGCCTTTCCAGTCTGATTCCACGATCAGGCAATTAATGCCCCGGTGTCCTTTTTCCACGTTGGTTTGGGCGATCACGAGGTGTACTTTAGAACTGGCGCCATTGGTAATCCAGTTTTTGGTGCCGTTCACCAGGTAGTGGTCGCCCATATCGACTGCTGTGGTGCGCTGGCTGGTGGCATCCGAACCGGCTTCCGGCTCCGAAAGGCAGAAAGAGCCGATCCATTCGCCGGTCACTAATTTGGGCAGGTAACGTTGTTTCTGTTCTTCCGTACCGAATTTTTCAATTCCCCAGCAAACAAGGGAATTATTGACGGACATGATGACCGAGCAGGAGTTGTCCACCTTGCTGATTTCTTCCATGGCCAGCACGTAGGACAGGGTATCCATACCGCCGCCGCCGTATTCGGGCGGAATCATCATGCCGAGAAAACCGAGTTCGCCCATTTTATGGACTTGTTCGGTCGGGTATATTCCTTTGCTGTCGCGCTCGATAACGCCGGGTTTGAGTTCGTTTTGGGCAAAATCACGCGCCGCTTGCTGCACGGCGAGATGTTCTTCGGTCAGGTGAAACATGGATCAAAATTTGGTTGTAGAACTATATCGTGGTGGATTTCAGGCCGCAAAAGTACGCTGAATGTACCAGCTGCTTTAGCTGCCGGATACGAAAACAATGATAATATTTTCAATCGCCTGTTTCCTGAAAGCGGATAGCCAGTAGTTTCTTGAAACGATAGCCGCAGCGCGGCGGAAATATTTGTAGAAGCAGTTACGATGTTATGGTTGGAGGTGCAGCCCCGGAAATATAATATTATTGGTGCGCTGCACCTCTGAACACATCATCGCAACTATTTCTACAAATATTACCGCCGCGCTGCGGCTGGCAAAGATACCGGCCCGCTGGGCCGGATGAAATATCGTTTGGCATTGCTACAAAGATATAAGCCCGCTGGGCCTTGCAGGCATAATCCTTACATAAACCCCTGATAATGACCCATTTCAAGCAAAAAATCAAGCCCGGGTTGCTCCCCTGACAACTGCTCAATCGCCGTTAGTTGCGCCCTGGCAAAAGCCCGGTGTTCAGGTGTGTCCGGGTGAAAAGGCCTATGCTGCATGGCCGCTGCGATCTTTTCAATCCGCGCATAAAGCCTGCGCGTTTCCTCCGAAAAAAAAGTGTCGCCAAAATACTGCCAGATATAATCCGCAGCGACTTCAGAGGGGTGCAACATATCATCGGCATAAAAACGGTAATCGCGGAGGTCGTCGAGCAGCAATTCGTACGCGGGGAAGTAATACGAATAGGGCAGCGCCTCACAGATTTGTTCGCAGGCGAGCAGCAGGGTCGCTTTGCTGCGCTGGTTTTCCACCAAGCCATTCCGGATGTGCCGCACAGGGCTTACCGTCAGAATAACCCGTAAATCAGGATTTTTTAATTTTATTTTTTCCAGAATTGCAATAATGCCTTCCGCCGCTTCTGTCACCGAAAGACGGCGCTGCGCAAACAGTGCGGCGGGCATTTTATGATTGTTCGCCACCACCTCGCCGGTGCTGCGGAGTGTAAAAACATCTGCGGTTCCGAGCGTCAGCAACAGCCGGTTAGCCTTTTTAAGGTGTGCTGCCGCCGTTTTTAAAGCGGTATTGATACCCGCCAGCGCTGCCGTCCGGTCGGGCTGTGAAAAATGACCGTGGTGTTCCCAGCTATGCCAAAGCCCGGCATGTTCAAACAGATTATTTTCCTCAAACTGCTGATTGTCAAGCAATAAATGGTTCAGGCAATGCGTCATGGACACGGGGTTGTACACAATTCCAAACGGATTGATATAAACCGGAAACTTGCCGGAACGCAGCCTGTCGCCCATATTTTCTGTAAAACAGGAGCCGATCAGCAACAAGCGATCACTGTAACCGATGGAAAACGGCGCCCGTGGAACCGGGAGAATTGTTCGAAAATGGTTCATTTTTGAGTTGCCCATTATTTTGGAGCAAACTTGCTACTTTTACCGCTCTTTTTTACAACCAATGGTAAACAAACGTACATGAGCCTGTTAGACCGCCTTTTTGGTCCATCAAAAAAATCGCAGCAACCCGATATTACTTTCGGGCGTTACACGGATGCCTACAAGTCGGAGGCACAACAGGCGGCATTCGACCGCTCGCTGGAGGCATTTGAACGCGGCGAACACATACCGGCTTACCGCGACTTTTTATTTTTTTTGAAAGATGATCATACGGATAATATTGACTGGAAAGAAGAGGGCGATGCGCTGCATTTTGAGTTCTGGCAAGGTTCCCGCCGTGTGACCGGATTCGCCAACAGCGAAAAAGTAAAAGTGGAAAGCAAGGTGGCCCGCGCCGATGACCTGAACGTGGGCTTTCTGCGCCGGCTGATGGAATACAATTTTAACCTCAAATTCAGCCGTTTTGCACTCGACCCCGACAATACGCTGTGTATTGTTTTTGATACGCATACCAGCGACGGCGCTCCGCACAAACTCCTGCAGGCCATGCGCGAACTCGCGATACACGCCGACAAACAGGACGATCTGCTGCTCGATGAATTCAAAATGCTGCGCCCGGCGGAAGAACGCACCTTCGGCGATATTCCGGATGCGGAAAAAGAAACAAAATTCAATTACCTCCGCCGGGAAATCGAGCGCGTGTTTGCAGAGATCGACGCAGGCAAACCGGACCCCAACCAATTCCCCGGCACCTATGCCTATATGCTGCTGGCGCTGGCATTCAAGCTCGACTACCTGGTTCGCCCGGAAGGTTTTATGATGGATGTACTGGAAAAAATACACTCCATATATTTCGCCAAAAACAACCAGACCCCGCAGGTAAAAGTCCAGAATATCCGCAGGGAATTTCAGAAACTGCTCGATCGGTCCCAAGAGGCGCTGTTCAAAGAAATGTACCGGACGCGCAGCACCTTCGGCGTCAATCCGCCGGTGAACCACGGTACCATGGTCGGATTGATTGAAGGTGAAATGCCGAATATGGAATGGCCCATGCAACAAAATCACGAAGCGCTTGCGCTTGCGGTTCCACAGTATATCGCCGGTTTTGCATTGTTTCACTACGCGCCGCCGAAGCCGGTACGCGAGATGCTACACCTTTTTTTCCAGATTACAGAATCCGATTTTTTTCGGGAAATGGGTTTCGCGATTCCCTACACCGATGCATCGGGCCGCTTGAGCAAAGTCGAAATTCTCAAGGAAATCAAAAGTATTGCGGAGCGGAACCGCATCCAGTACCCCTATTTCAAACCCGATACCAATCGCCTTGATTTCGCTTCGATGGTATTGTTTGCAAAATCTTATATCCTGATTATGAAGGATTTAAATCTAAACAAAGCCGAATGAGTGATTTTGTAGAAACCTACCGCAATGTGATTGTCCAGATCGCTACCCCGAATAGTACCGGCACAGGTTTTTACCTGCGCGACCGGGGTTTGATCGTTACCAATCATCATGTGGTGGAGGGCAATCGTGTGGTTGTCATTGAAGGGGCGAAATTCGGCAAACAACTTGCCCGCATTTTTTATGCCGACCAGAAATACGACCTGGCTTTTCTGGAAGGCCCGCATTATGTCGAAGAACTGCCGGAAGTCCGGCTCGGAACCGGCAAAACCCTCCGCGAACGCGACCCGATCACGGCCATTGGACACCCTTTCGGTTTGAAATTTTCGGTCAAAAGTGGTATAGTTTCCAATGCCCGCGAAATTATGAATGGTATTCCCTACCTGCACATCGACGCGGCGCTCAATCCGGGCAACAGTGGCGGCCCACTGGTTGACAACGACGGAGAAATTGTAGGCATCAATACGTTTATCATGCGCAATGGCGACAACACGGGGTTTTCGCTGCCGGTTGTTTACCTGCATGAATCGCTGGAAGGTTACGCCCTGACCAATTCGGAAAACGCCTGTCGATGCACAGCCTGTTTGAATATTGTTACTGCGGAAACCACGGAAAACGGTTTTTGCAGTTTTTGTGGCAACCGCATCGAATTGCCCGCTTCCGTCGATGAATATATTCCTTCGGGAATCTCCAAAACCATTGAAACCCTGATTACCAACATCGGCCATGATGTCATGCTCAGTCGCAGCGGCCCCAATGCCTGGGAAATCAAACAAGGCAGTGCGACCATCATCATCACCTACCACGACAAAAGCGGCCTGCTGTCCTGCGACGCCGTGCTGTGCCAGTTGCCCAAGGAAAACATCAAACCGCTGTACGAATACCTGCTGCGGGAGAATTACAGCAATGAAGCGCTCACACTCAGCGTACACGATCAGGACATCGTGCTGTCGCTGCTCATCTTTGATCGGTACCTGAATGATGAAACGGGTATGGCCCTGTTGAAAAACCTGTTTGAAAAAGCGGATTACTATGATAATGTGCTGGTGGAGCAGTACGGGGCGACGTGGAAAGCGCAGCAATGATCTTCGCGGACTAATAGCACACGGATTAAAAAGATTGGACACGGATTT